>JBFYQC010000264.1:0-5535 GCA_041302975.1 Bacteroidota bacterium | reverse complement strand
AGGTCAATCTTAAATTGTTCTCTACTTACACTTAGATAAGTTGGTCTTTTATCTTCAGCTTTTGTTGCCCCATAAATAGTAAGAGGGTTGAATAAATTATTGGTGATGGGATTAGTAAGATAATCCGGAATTGATGGATAAGAATAAGCACTAAGTCTTGAGCTAAAAGGTAAATTACCAACTTTGTTTTTAACTGTTGTAGTGTCCATAATTTGCATAAATGCTCCTCCATTCCCACCAATCGTTCCTAAACTTATGAGTTTATTTATTTTTAAATCGTTATCTGAGCGATTGATAACATTCAAGTTACACTCGACCTTTTCGTTTGATGAAAGGTAATAGTCTTTATAAATAGCTTCAATGAACACACCTTCACAATTTGCGATGATATTGTTTAGTTCAACACTTTTATGTTTGACATTTCCTCTATCAAATGATGAATTGTAATTGATTTGATTAGCAAGGTTAAGTAGTGCTAAAGTTGATTTATTCGGACTTTCCACCTTGTAATCTTTCACAATCTTTTCAATCATTCCTCCAATCTTCTCGCCATCCTTCACTCTTTTCCAACTAAAATCAATCCCCTCAAAAATGTCTTTTAAGTTGGCTGTGTCGCCTTTTAACGGTTTAAAGTATTCAAAGTATTCGCCACGTTGTTTGGCACTGCCAAAGCCTTGGCTTTTGTGCATGCTGCGGCTTTCGGCTGCAATTTCACCATAACTTTTTCCCAACAAGGGGTTGTAACCGCCCACATCTAACTTAATGTAAGGACTCATATCTGCATTAGGGTTTTGAAAACGTGTGCTCACATTCCAAAACAACCTGCGTGGTTTCCAAACTTCTACATATTTTAGCTGCTTCGGGAATCGGGTAGGGTCGCCTGCAGCATCAAAAGCTTCTTCGGCTAATATAGCAGATGTGGTATGATGTCCGTGTCCACCGCTGCCATCGGTTGCAAAACGGGTAATAATAATATCTGGTCTGAAGTTGCGTATCACCCAAACCATATCACTTAAAATAGAATCCTTGTTCCATTTTTGTAAGGTTTCTTCAGGCGATTTGCTGAAACCAAAATCGTAAGCACGGGTAAAAAACTGCTCGCCACCATCAATTCTGCGCGCAGCCAATAACTCTTGCGTGCGTATCACACCTAATTCCACACCTTGCTCGGGGCCAATTAAGTTTTGTCCGCCATCGCCACGGGTTAAACTTAAATAACCGGTACGTAAACATTTTTCGTTGGCCAAATAGGCAATTAGTCGTGTGTTTTCATCATCGGGGTGAGCAGCAATGTAAAGCACCGAACCAACCGTGTTTAACTTTTTAAGTTGCAACAAAATTTCGCTGCTGGTATAGGAGCGAGGCGCTTGTGCAATGACATGCGCTGTTAACAAAAAGGATATAAATGATAGGACTATTGTTTTTTTGTTCATGCTTGTTGGTGTGGTTAGTTATTCACTTCTTCGCTAAAGCTTCGAAGTGTGAAAGGTTTATTAGTTGAATAGTTTGTGGTTTGTTGTTCATTGTTTGTGGTTATTGGCGTTTGTGAAAGGGCTACTCAGTTATGATTCATCATCGCGCTTAACTACTATTGCAATAGATTTTTGTAAGGCTAATGAGTTTGGAATAGTAATAACTTCTCCAGTTTGGGTTTTTAAATGAATAAAGAAATACGACAACTCGGTTACTTCGCCTTCAAACGGATAATCTTTATCCAATACTTTGATGGTATCTCCCAATTTTAGTGGGTGATTAAAAAATAAAATAATGCTTGAGGTAATATTAGATAGCAACGACCATTGCGCAAAAAAGGCAATTCCCAGTGCCGTAAAAATGGTACTGGCAAACAAGGCTATTTCGTTTTGCTCTAGGCCCCAAACACCCGCAAGCAAGGTTAATGAAGCTAAGGTGGTAAATAAATGCACTGCTTTAATGATAATTTTTCTTCGGGTGCGCTGAAGCTGTGTATTTTTTAATGCGGTATTGATGATGGTTTTTGTAATAAAAAACACAACAATATACAGCACGATAACCGCAATGGTTTCTAAAATACGTAAGTTATCTAGGTGCATATGCTAATTTTATTTTGGTGATTACAACAATACTAATTGATTTTGGTTTATTGAAAAAGCTGTACATTCGGCAAAATATTAAAATTTGATTGCTTACACGATATATAAAAACGAACACACTAAAGATTGGGTAACTTTTGTGCATGGTGCAGGAGGGAGCTCCAATATTTGGTTTAAGCAAGTCAGAGACTTTAAAAAACACTTTAATGTGTTGTTGTTAGATTTAAGAGGGCATGGTAACTCAAAGGTACTTACTCAACCCAAATTTAAAAAGCAGCATTACGCCTTTAAAACAATTGCCGAAGATATTTTGGAAGTGATAGATCATTTAAAAATTGAAACTTCACACTTTATTGGTATTTCACTAGGTACAATAGTTATTAGGCAATTAGCCGAAATGCATCCTGCACGTGTAAAAAGTATGATTTTAGGAGGGGCCATTTTAAAAATGAATTTCCGCTCGCAAATATTAATGCGCGTGGGCAACCTATTTAAATATGTATTGCCTTATTTGGTTCTATACAAGTTTTTTGCATTCGTAATCATGCCCAAAAAGAACCACAAACAATCGCGTTTGTTGTTTATTAACGAGGCTAAAAAGTTATACCAAAAAGAGTTTATTAAGTGGTTTAAACTTACAGCCGAAATAAACCCTGTGCTGCGTTGGTTCCGTCAAACCGAATTAAACATACCAACTTTGTATGTAATGGGCGAAGAAGATTACATGTTTCTACCCTACGTAAAGCAGGTAGTTGCTAGTCATGTTAAATCATCTGAACTGTTTATTATACAAAACTGCGGTCATGTTGTAAATGTAGAACAAGCGGTAATTTTTAACCAAAAAGTTATTGGCTATTTAAAAGGGGAAAGTAAATAAAGCTTAACGCCCTTCTAGTTGTTCAACTAAGTGATAGCTTCTTTTCTTACCATCAATCTCTATCTCCATACAGGGTTGTGTTTGTGTAATTTCTTTGCGTTTAAATTCACCTTTTTTGTCATATACATATGTGGTAACATCACATAATGTTCCATTAACACTGCAATAAGTTTCTTGGTGTATTTTATTTCCGGGTTGATGGTAGGAAATACTGTAAAATCTTTTGTCGTAAAGTTGAGTTTGGAAATGTGTTTTTTGCTTAAAAGCGTTATACCTTTCGGTATATAAATATTCCGGACAGTAATCTGTAAACCTCCTGTATTCTCTAATGTCACCATCATCAAAACGAGCTATATACTCGGCATACAAATCGGTAAAATGGCTGTAGAAATATTCGTTTTTAATAGAAAAACTATCGGGTGGCAGGTCGGTAATATGGTGGCAAGTCGTGTCGGTAGTTATTTGGGGTAAATTTTTTGATAGATAGAAATACCTATGGCCATCCGTTTTTATAAAGTATTTTTTTCGTTCAATAGAAATGATGGTGTCTTTGCTGCGTCTAATTTTTAAATCAATCATTTGTGTAATCTGACCATTCTCGGGCATGGCTAATTTTCCTTGGTATGAAATGTCTTTATCAAAATCATTATAATACGTATAAATGCTATCTCCCAAAGCTATTCCATTAGGATTGTAAGTAACGTTTATTTTGTAGAGTCCTGCAAAAATTGGAACTCCAAAGCTGTGATGAGAAGCATTTTGAGTATAGTAGTTGTAGTAATTTTCAAAGTCGTTTAAATAAATAGGCACCACAATTTGCTCCTGCGGTTTTAAATACCTTATTTTCACACTCCCTGTATCATATACCATCATGCGTAGTGTTTTATCCTCGGTATACCTTAAAAGTAAGGTGTTGTTGGCTTTGTCGTATGCGTTTAAATAAAACAATTTTTGTCCCACATTCTGAGTATGAGGAAGCAATATTGGGTAAGCATATTCCTTACTGGTGTTGGTTATGGTGATATTGAAAGTTATTTTTTCACCTTCGTAATAACTGTCTTTATCTGTACTTAAAACAAAAGAAACAGGGTGGTACTTTAAATCGGCCCAAGCTTGGTTATGCAAAACGATAAACACAATGGCCAGCAGGTTTAATCTAATTGTTTTCATTATTCAATATCTGAATTTTCTGATTGAACCATAAGCTTTATTGCCTTTAATACAGATGTTGGCAAGCTCAATAAATTGATGTTTAAATTATCCATAAACTTCTCATTATTTGGGTTGATATAGATTAATATCAGGTCGTGGTCTAGGCTGCCAAATTAATACATAACCAGTGGTTAATACTCGCCAATCGTAAACTCTTTTAATACTAAACACCGGGTTTGATGTTGCTGCAATAAAGCCAAATCCTGTTAATAAAACCAGGGCTAATATCCTGGTAGCTAAAGTAATTGATTTATGGATTTTAATTGAATGAAACCATTTTGTAAATAATAAAACCAACAACAAAATGATGGTAAAATAAACAGCAAAATCAGCCAAAAACTCCAACACAAAAAACTGCAACGACATGGAAGTATGAAAGCCTTCACCCATAAATGCAAATGGAAAACCCCAATATAACTTATCCGGGCCATCAACCGGAATTGTAAACCACCACTTAGTAATAACAAACATGGAAATGATTGTTAACGGTAAAACTGTTTTTAAAATAGTTGGTGTTTGTTTCATATTACTCAGCTCCAAATGTTTCAATTATTATCCATTTTCCATCAACCAATTTACTTACTGTGCAGTGTTGGCTCTCAGACATAGGATATTTAGAGACGCAAACATTTTCTTGATACAAAATCATTTTATTTTCAGGGAAACTCCATTGGTAATACAATGTATGCCATGTGGTTTCATCTGATTTTACCCTAAAGTAGCCCTGTAGTTTTTTGTCGGTTTTGTTGTATTCTAAAACATCAAATTTGCTCAACAAAGTATCTTTTTCAAACGACTCCTTTTTGGGGTTGTAAATAAATACATCCCAATAATAAGGGCTTTTTTTACTTTGTTGCCTAAAATCTTCGTAGCCATCAAAATTATAGTCGCCATATTCTTTTTTTAGTTCTGGCTCTAACTTTCCATAAGCAGTTCTCAGCGTTTTTTTATTGCCATTTTTATAAATACACTCTTCTATAAATGGCGGTTTGCTCAAATCATTATCTTGTTTAGTAAGTGTTAATGTATCGTTTTTTAAGAAAAAGAAAATCGTTTGGTTTGGTTCCAAAATTTTTCCTTTCATTATTTTTTGATTGGGTATGAACTCAGATTCTCTTAATAACGAAAAGTAAGTATCCTCATAAAATTGTCTGGTATCTGGTTGTGGGTTGTATAAAAAGTAAACGTATCTGCCGTTATTAAAATGGCTATTGTACATCCTTATGTCTGGAAAATCATCAAAATTATAATCAGCAATTTCTAAACTGTCTAACCAATGTGGTACTTCTTTTAAATAATTACCATGCATTTCATAATGACCAATCCTTCTTTCCTTGTCGTAAATATTTAAGATTTTTACATAAGAACCTTTTT
>JBFYQC010000263.1:0-8054 GCA_041302975.1 Bacteroidota bacterium | reverse complement strand
TAAAAGTAATCGCATCTTTTGCAGGGTTAGGGAAGAAACTCACTTCATTTTGTTTTTTTGCATTATTCAATCCTGTAGCCCATCCTTTGGCTTGCAACTCAATTGTGTCAGCATTGTGAGATCCGTTGGCATATGCTAAACGTATTTTAACCGAAGCGTTACCTGCATTTCCTTTGGTATAAAATTGCCCCTTTAATGGGCCAGAAACACCATTTTTTAGTTTAAAGGTGTTTGAGAAACCTAAACTTAGGTTTACAATACAATCGTAAGGATCGCAAAAATCAAACTGCCAACCATTTGGAATATCAAAAGTAACAATAGACCAATTAATCATTGAATCGGCTGCTGTTGAAGAATTATTTGTAATTACACATTGGGCATCTTTGGGTTCTATATCGCTACCCCATCCACTTACACTCGCGATTTTTTTATTAAATGACATCTGAGCCGATGCGCTTCCTATTGTTAGGATAATTCCAAGTATATAAATAAGTTTTTTCATGACGATTTTTTTATACCACGAATTAACAATTTTAATGCCACTTATTCAAGTGAATTAAACTTAATAATAACTTTTTGTTTGATTCAGTAAATTATTTATTGCCTTTTGCTAAATTAATCATTAAATATGCATACTCGAAATTAAATCACTTAAACACATATTATGAAAAAACAATTACTAACATTAGCAACAGGAGCAATATTACTGTTTGCTAACAATGCCAATGCCCAATATTATGCTTTGGGTATCACAGGCGAAAACCCGAAAGGGTTAAATGCTGAAGGTGAAAATCCTGCAACAGCAACAGGAGGTCCATTATCAAATGGTTGGGTTTCACTTTGGACGGGTAACGGAACAGCAGCAGCATCATACACTGCATCTACTCAATTGCCTTTCGCTTTTACATTCAATGGAAATGCTTACACACATTTCAAGGCCTCAAATTCGGGTAGCGTTACTTTTGATACTGCTTCTGCCATTTTACCAGCATATGGTAACACCGCATTACCTAGTGCAGCAGTTCCAGATAACTCAATAAACATTTTGGGCGTTAAGCCATCTAGTTGGGTTAGCGGAACTACAACTTACAATAGCTCTATTATCACTAAAACATTTGGTACAGCTCCAAACAGACAGTTTTGGATTCAATACAACTTCTTTTCTGAACCAAATATTTCAGTAGGTTGGACTTATTGGTCTGTTGTTCTCGAAGAAACATCAAACAAGGTTTATATCGTTGATATGAAAACGCTATGTTTATCAGGTTCTACAGTTTGTGGTAATAATGTTAAGTTGTCAGCTGGTTTGCAGGTTAATAGCTCAACGGCTTACACAATTGCTGGATCACCTAACTTAGGTGCTAACAATTACTCAACTAACTTGTTTGACGCATCTGATAATAAGTATTATGAGTTTGTAAGCGGTACTCAGCCAACAGTTGATATGAGTGTATTTTTGGTAAATAACGAAGCTGTTAGTTTAAACAAACCAACAAAAATATACGGAAGTATCAGAAATTTAGGAAGTCAGGCGGTAACGTCAATGACAATTAACTATCAATTGGAAAGTGAAGCTGTTGTTTCAGCTAACTTAACTGGCTTAAATATTGCAGCTAGTGGAGGCTCTTATGAGTTTACTCATCCAACACCTTTAGTTGTTACATCTGATGGGTCGAAAATGTTAAAAGTTTGGGCAACTAACATCAACGGAGGAGCTGATGCTGTTACTTCAAATGATATGTTAACTAAGTATGTTATCGGTGCAGAAAATTTACGTAAATCATTACATGAAATTTTCTCTTCATCAACTTGCGGTCCTTGTGCTCCTGGTAATGCCAACTACAAGAAAGTAGTTGCAGCTAGAGACAAAAACTTATTTACCTCTATTAAGTATCAACAAGATTTCCCAGGCACAGGCGATCCATACTCAACTACTGAAAGTGTAGCTAGAAGAAACTATTACGCAATCAATTCAATTCCTAGAATGGAAGTTGATGGAAAATGGGATCAAAACGCATCTTCTTTCACTGATGCTATTTTTAACCAATTTCAAGCAGTGCCTTCTGAAATAGAAATAGATGCTACTTACAAAGTTTTCGGAAAAACAGTTACCGCTGATATTAAATTAAAATCAGCAGTTAATATTACAGGAGACAATAACGTATTACATGTTGCAATTATCGAAGGTAAAACCACTGATAACGTGAAGTCGAATGGAGAGAGAGAATTTCTTCATGTTATGAAAAAAATGGTACCTAGCCAAAACGGTACTGAACTTACAGGTGGCTTAGCTTTAGGTGTAGAGAAATCGTTCACACTAGCATATGAATTCCCAGGTAACTACCGTTTGGCCCCTAATGGTCAAAGTCCAATTAACTTAGCTACAGAGCACTCTGTTGAAGGTTTTGATGATTTAGAAGTTATTGTATTTGTTCAAAATAAAGTAACTAAAAATGTTATTCAATCTGCAAGTGCAGAGAGAACAGCATATTATGCTATTGGTTTAGGCGAAAACGAAAACAGCATTAAAGCTGCGGTTTATCCTAATCCTGCCAGTACATCATTCTCTATAGCTTCACCAAATGCAGGTCGTCATGGTTATGTGCGTGTATTTGACATTAGCGGTAAAGAGGTAGTTGCAAATCAATTGGTAGAATTTAACAACACCCAAGTTGATGTTGCTAATTTGCAAGCAGGCGTATACTTTGTTGCAATTACTACAGATGGACAAACTTCAACTCAAAAATTAGTTATAGCTAAGTAATTACTGCTGTAATTTATAAACAAAAACGCCTCGCAGTTTGCGAGGCGTTTTTTATTTACTTGAATTCTTAATTAATTACTACAAAGCATGGGCAACAACCTCTTTAACGGCAGGAACCATTCTGGTTAACATACCTTCAATGCCACGTTTTAATGTTACGGTAGACGATGGACATCCACTGCATGACCCCCTCAATTCAACAGTTACAATGCCATTTTCGAAGTCTCTAAATGAAATTTGTCCGCCATCCACTTCAACGGCAGGTTTAATGTACATGTCCAAGATTTCTTTGATCTGAGCAACCGTTACATTGTCATTTCCATAATCTTTTACACTTTCTTCTGGTGCTTCCAATACAATGGGTTCACCAGCTGCCACGTATGATTTTAGGAATTCTTTCATGATTGGAATAATTTCTTCCCATTCAACTCCAGCAACGCGGGTGATGGTTACAAAATTATTCATGATAAATACGCCCTGCACAAAACTAAATTCGAATAAGTTTTTTGCAAGCGGAGAATAAGTGGTTGATTCAACAGTTGGAAAATCGGCCGTTTGGTCTGGAAAAATCATGCGGTTAAAAACAAACTTCATTGTTTCCGGATTAGGTGTGGCCTCACTGTATACGTCTAAAAAGTCTTTTAAATCGGTCATAATTTTTTATTTATTCCTGCAAAGGTAACCAAGTTTTTAAATGTGGCTATTAGTTTTGATTATGGTAATAATTTGATGTGGTGTTAACAAGTATTAATCGTTTTTATGTCTAAGGATATTCCAAATTAGGTCTTGTTCAAACCCTTTACTGGCAACATATCGGGCTGATTTGGCTCTTTTACTTAACAGGTTTTTATCTTTTGTTTCTGCCCATTTTTTGTTAATTTGGTCATTCAGGGTTTGAAGGTAATCATCGTCACTAATTTCGTTTAGCGCTCTGTTGATGCAGTATTCAGAAATATCTTTTTGTTTAAGTTCAATCCTAATTTTAACTCGCCCCCAATTTTTAACCCGGAATTTGCCACCAGCAAAGGCAATGGCAAAACGCTCTTCGTTTAAATAATTTTGTTCTATCAGTTGTAATAAAATCTCTTGAGCATCAATCCCCCAAATTCCCCATTCGCTTAATTTTTCGAGCACTTCTTTATGACACCTTTCTTGGTACGCACAATAATTGGCCGCTTTAAGTAGCGCCTGATTTGGGGTTAGCTTTATGTGTTTTTGTTTTTCCAATTAATGTTCAAAATTAAACATATTTAAACAACATACTTGCCTTTACATTTGCTGCAACACGTGAAAAACAAATTAGCACTAAATTTATTATTTACCGCCAATGGTATTAGCGGCTTTGCGCAAGGAATCAGTATGCTTGCCATACCTTGGTATTTTGCTAATAACACAACTTACTTTAACACAGCTTATGGATTAATAACTATAATGGTGTTGTTTTTTGGGCTGTATGCCGGTACATTAGTTGATAAATACAGTCGTAAAGCCAACTTTTTAGGCAATAGTTTAATTTGTGGTACCCTGCTTTTAGTAATTGCTATTATTGGTTATGTAAACAATGCTTTGAATGATGCACTTGTGGTTGCGGTATTTGGTATTACCATGTTAAACTACAATATTCATTACCCAACTTTGTATGCCTTTGGTCAAGAGATTAGTACTGCAGAAGATTATGCCAAGGTAAACTCCAATATAGAAATAGTAGGGCAAAGCACTAGTGTTTTATCTGGTGGTATTGCGGCAGTTATGTTAGAAGGATTTTCGATTAAGTTACCATTGATTGAGCAAGTATTTGTAATACAGCCATGGCATATTTGGGAGATATTTTTACTGAATGCTTTAACTTATTTCATTGCTGCTGTGCTGATCTCTTTTATCAAATATCAACCCAAACAACATACAGCGCATCACCCACCAATAGTTGAGCGTATAAAAGTTGGTTTTACTTACCTAAAACAACATCCTGAATTATTAATTTTTGGTGTGTTTAGCTACAGCGTTTTCGCCATGTTGTTGGTTGAAATACATGCGGTTTTACCGGCTTACGTTGATAAACATTTACACAAAGAAGGAAGTGTGTTTGCTATTGCTGATGGCATTTATGCTGCCGGTGCTTTATTTGCAGGGCTGTTTGTAAATAAAGTGTTTGAATCAACCCCAACAAAAAAAGCAATAATTGTATTGACTGCCATTACCGCTGCTATTTTTATTTGGGCATTTACTGCACAGAGTGTATTTGTAATTTATGTGGTGAGTTTAATATTAGGTTTTACCAATGCAGGTATTAGGGTTTTAAGATTAACTTATTTATTTAAACAAATACCTAATGCATTGATGGGCCGTGTAAACAGTATTTTTAATATGCTTAATATTTTGGTGCGCACATTATTTATTTTTCTGTTTTCTGTTCCATTCTTTAATTTTGATAACAACATTATTTGGGCATTTTTAATCATGGCGGTATTTTTAGTTATATCGGCTTTGGTGATGATGTTCAATACAAACCAATCCACCGAAAAATGATGCAATATTTCATTAAAGACATCGCACAAATTGTATCGGGTAACTTCATTCAGTTTAATGAAGAGATAAACCCTGTAGCAATAGCGCATTTATTGATTGATTCACGTAAGGTGATTTATCCTGAATCGTCTGTATTTATTGCCATAAGTGGTGAGCGTAACAATGGGCATCATTACTTAAAAGACGCCTACCAAGCAGGTGTAAGAAATTTTATTGTTGAGGAACTTCCTGCCGAATTGTTACCTGCGGATTGCAGTGTTGTGCAGGTTAGCAATAGTGTGGTTGCTTTACAAGAACTGGCCGCTTTTCATCGTTCTCAGTATAAATGCCCAGTTGTTGGTATTACAGGTAGTAATGGAAAAACCATTGTAAAAGAGTGGTTATTTCATTTGTTAAAAGACGATGTATCAATTATCCGTAATCCTAAAAGTTTTAATTCACAAGTTGGTGTTCCTCTGAGTGTATGGGGAATGAACGAGCAGCATCAATTGGGTTTGTTTGAGGCCGGTATATCCAAAACTGATGAAATGGGGAATTTGCAGCAAATTGTTAAACCCGATATTGGTATTTTTACCTACTTAGGAGCTGCACATGCCGAAGGGTTCAAAAATGAAACGGAAAAACTGGATGAGAAGTTGAAGTTGTTTTATGCGTCTCAAATGTTGGTTTTTTGTGCCGATCAGGCGGAGGTAACTCAAGGGGTTACACGTTTGTTGTTAAATCATAATCCGTCATTAAATGTAGTAAGTTGGAGTAGAGGTTCTCAACATGCAACTTATAAGTTTGAGGTTGAACACCGATACCAATATACCGTCATTACTACTCGTAAAGGTTCTCAAACATTAAGTGTTAATATTCCTTTTGTTGATGAAGCAAGTATTATGAACGTTTGCTCATGCTTTGCTTTTTTAATGGCTATAAATAGAGTAAGCACTGATGTATTGAAGCGTTTTGAAGAACTTCAGCCTATTGAAATGCGTATGCAGTTAAAAGAAGGGTTTAATAATTGCGTAATTATAAACGACAGTTATAATGCCGACATCAATGCACTGCAAATAGCTTTAGATTTTATGGAACAACAAAGTGCTGGATATACCAAAACGGTTATATTAAGTGATATGTTGCAAAGCGGCTTAGCAGAGCACCAATTGTATACTAACATTGCATCGCTAATCAAACAACGTAATGTAAATCGGTTTATAGGTATTGGTGCTTGTATGCAAAAATATAAACCATTGTTTCCGGCTGGTAGTTTGTTTTTTGATGATACCTCATCATTTATTAATAAGTTCAGAAGTTTAGATTTCAGTCACCAAATTATATTGGTTAAAGGAGCACGCAAATTTACTTTCGAACGAATCACCTCGTTGCTTGAGAAGAAGGTTCATGAAACCGTTTTTGAAATTAATTTAAATGCCATGGTACATAACTTAAATGTGTATCGAAACAAACTTAAAAAAGGGGTGAAGATGATGGGTATGGTGAAGGCCTTTAGTTATGGTGCTGGAAGCTATGAGATTGCAAAAATATTGGAATATAATCGGGTTGATTATCTTACCGTGGCCTATGCAGATGAGGGTGTAGTGCTGCGCAAGTCTGGTATTAAAACACCTATTATGGTTATGAATCCCGAGCCGGTTGCTTTTGATAGCATTATACAGCACAACCTAGAACCTGAAGTATATAACTTTTTTATGTTGGAGCAATTGATTAAGGCCTGCAACGGTCAAGAAATTGGCATTCACGTTGAGGTTGATACCGGAATGAAACGGTTGGGTTTTGCCGATGGTGAGGTGGATGAACTGATTAACGTAATCCAACAAAATCCGAATTTACGTATCAAGTCGGTGTTTTCGCATTTAGCCGCGAGTGATGAAAAAAAACATGACTTATTTACCCACGAACAAATACAAAAGTTTGAACGCATTAGCGATAAATTAAAATCAGCATTTAATTATCCTATTTTAAGACATATTTTAAATAGTGGAGGAATAGCCCGTTTCCCAGATGCTCAATTTGAAATGGTACGTTTGGGCATTGGTTTATATGGAATTGATCCGGCCGAAAAACTGCAGAAGCAATTACAAGTTGTAGGTACACTTAAAACAGTTATTTCACAAATACGTGAAGTTAAATCGCACGAAACAGTTGGTTATAGCCGCAAAGGAACCGTGCAGCGCGATTCGCAAATTGCAGTTGTTGCCATTGGTTATGCCGATGGGTTGAACCGTAAGTTGGGTAATGGAAAAGGATACATGATGGTTAATGGACACAAAGCACCAATAGTGGGTAGTATTTGTATGGATATGACCATGATTGACGTAACCGGAATTAACTGTAGAGAAGGGGATGAAGTAATTGTACTAGGCAAAGAAGTTGACATCAACGAAGTGGCATCAAAAATTGGTACCATTCCATACGAAGTATTAACAGGCGTATCGCAGCGTGTAAAACGTGTTTATTTTTTCGAGTAATTACTGAAGCGTAAATGTTTGCTTAGCCAACTCTTTACCATTAACCACAATAGCTAATGTATGCTCTCCAGTATAGTGTTTTCGAGTGGTTAAATCAGCAAACCTGTGTTTGCGTTTTATTGTAATTTCTTGTTTGGGGTTGAGTAAATATGTACCAATTTGAAATATTTTAGGTGAGTGTTTTCCATTTGATTTCATAAAATAAATATTGTACTCAACCCGAATATTGTGTGCTGTTTTATCCAATAATTCAATGGTGGTTTCAAAGTTAAATTCATCACCAATTTTTA
>JBFYQC010000262.1:0-48371 GCA_041302975.1 Bacteroidota bacterium | reverse complement strand
ATTATTTAAGTGTAAAATACCCTGCCATACTAGCTCAAAATAATTTAATGATTAACGGCAGTGTTTGTCCTAATCATTTACTTTGGAGCGAAATAACCCAACTTAAAACAGGTGAGGCGTTGTACTTAAGAGATACCTTGGTTGCATGCAACATCGCATCAGGTGAAGTGCTTGATTTTTCGGAAGAGCAGTTTGCTCCCGAAACTAAAATTCAATCATCGCAAATTGATACCATTGTTGTTAACCACGCGTATGATATTTTTTCAAAAAACGGAAAAGCCATCGAGGCCGATTTTGATTTAATCACCAAAGACCGTGTAAGTGCGCCAATATCATCTACCAATCAAACCTTAAACCCCGAGCGTATTTTTATTGAATCCGGAGCCACTGTTGAGTTTAGTATTTTAAATGCTTCAACCGGACCTATATACATTGGTGTTGACGCTGAAGTGATGGAAGGTTGTAAAGTACGCGGACCATTTGCTTTGTGCGAACACGGTGGATTGAAAATGGATGCCAAAATTTATGGACCAACAACAGTTGGCCCACATTGTAAAGTAGGTGGTGAAGTAAACAATGTGGTATTTTTTGCTTACAGCAATAAAGGTCATGATGGTTTTATGGGCAATGCTGTAGTAGGCGAGTGGGTTAATATTGGTGCCGATACCAATAACAGTAATTTAAAAAACACCTACGATGAAGTAAAACTGTGGAACTACACCACCGAAAGATTTGAAAAAACCGGATTAACTTTTTGTGGTGTGATGCTGGCCGATCATGCTAAATGTGGTATTAACACTATGTTTAATACAGGCACAGTAGTTGGCGTTGGCGCAAATATTTTTGGTGCAGGCTTTCCACGTAATTTTATTCCAAGTTTTGCTTGGGGTGGAGCACAAGGGTTTGATACTTTTGTGTTAAACAAGTTTTATAAAACTGCCGAAGCCATGTGTGCACGTAGAAACATTGTTTTTACCGATGAAGATAAAGCCATTACGCAACACGTTTTTGAACAAACCGCTAAGTATAGATTTTGGGAGAAAGGGAGTGAGTAGCTGGGGGATAGAGGCTGGAAGTTGGAGGCTAGAGGATGGATGTTAGATAATGGGAGAGACGAGATAAGAGAAGCGAGATTGGGAAATCTCCATTATTGCGAAGCAATCTCCCTCTTTCGCATCACTGCCTCAAATAAACGCTGCGAAAACTCTGTGTTGCCAAAGACGCTTCGGTCTGCACTGATAGTCTGCGGTAAAAGTTAGAGGATAGATGTTGGAGGTTAGAGAATAAAGCCATAAACCATTAACAAATCAACTACTCAACCAATAACAAATCAACAAATAACAAATAACAAAAAAATGAGAAAGAAAATTATAGCAGGTAACTGGAAAATGAACAAATCTTTTGAGGAAGGGATGGCATTAGTTACTGAAGTTACCGGAATGGTAAAAGACGAATACCAAGGCAGTGCGCACGTGGTAATTATTCCTCCGTTTATTCATATTAACGCAGTTAGCCGTATGGTAGCTGATAGCGGTAATGTTTTTAGTGGCGCACAAAATTGCAGCAACCACGATAGCGGTGCATACACAGGCGAAGTAAGTGCCGGTATGATTAAAAGCTGTGGTGCCGAATATGTAATTATTGGACATAGTGAGCGCAGACAATACTTTAACGAAACCAACGATTGGTTGGCACGTAAAGTGGATGCCGTGTTAAAAAATAATTTAACCGCTATTTACTGCTGTGGCGAAACATTAGAAGAGCGTGAAAG
Organism: Bacteroidota bacterium; assembly: GCA_041302975.1. Taxonomy (GTDB): domain Bacteria; phylum Bacteroidota; class Bacteroidia; order UKL13-3; family UKL13-3; genus UBA6183. The sequence goes on along the minus strand of JBFYQC010000262.1, from coordinate 46,600 downwards.
TAACACACATTTTGATGTATTGAAAAAGCAAGTAAGCGAAGGTTTATTTCACTTAAATGCTGAGCAATTTGCAAACGTGGTAATTGCTTACGAACCGGTTTGGGCCATTGGTACAGGCAAAACGGCCAGCACTGCACAAGCGCAAGAAGTACATGCATTTATTCGTGGTTTGGTGCGCGAACATTACAACAATGAAGTGGCAGATAATTTAACCATTCAATATGGCGGAAGTGTAAAAGCAGATAATGCAGTTGAATTGTTTTCTGCTCCGGATATTGATGGTGCTTTAGTTGGCGGTGCAGCATTACAAAGCCGAAGCTTTGTAGATATTGTAAAGGCAATGAAGTAGGTTTAGATTAATTAACATAACAAAAGCCGAGCAGCAATGTTCGGCTTTTTTGTGGAGTATAATGTAAGGTTGGTATCATCTTACGATTACGGTTTGTTTGAAACACGGTGTGTGATGAAAATTAATTAGTACCTTATCAGATTAATGTTGATGATCTATATTTAAACAGTACTAACGATAGTTTACGGACCAGGATAACAGATGTAAAGCGCGTTTTTTTCTTTGGCACTTATGTTTTGATTATTTATTTTGCGTGTCATGCGTATTCTTTTAATTTACCCGGAAATGCCGGACACCCTTTATGCCCTAAAACATTTTATTCATGTAGTAGGCAAAAAATCGGCATTCCCACCTCTTGGATTACTTACCATTGCCGCATTGCTGCCCGAAAGTTTTGAAAAACGTTTGGTCGATTTAAATGTGAAATCGTTAACAGACGAGGATATTCAATGGGCCGATTTGGTGTTTGTTTCGGCAATGAACGTGCAAGAAGAGTCGGTAAGAGAAATATTGGATAAGTGCAAATCCCATAAGGCTAAAATTGTTGCGGGTGGTCCACTTTTTACGCATGAATATAATCGTTTTGATGGGGTGCATCATTTTGTGTTAAACGAAGCAGAAATAACGCTTCCTCTTTTTTTGGCTGATTTAGAAGCGGGTAATGCTAAGTCGATATATACCACTCCCGAATTTGCTGATGTAACTAAGTCTCCATTGCCAATTTTTAACTTGGTAAACATGCAAGACTATTTGTATGCCATTGTTCAGTACTCAAGGGGATGTCCGTATTTATGTGATTTTTGCGATGTAACTGCCTTGTTTGGTCGTAAACCCCGTACCAAAACACCTGAACAAATTATTACTGAGCTGGAGGCCATTAACAAGCATGGAGATGTACAATTGGTATTATTTGCCGATGATAACCTTATAGGTAACAAAAAGATTTTGAAAACAGAGTTACTTCCGGCTTTGATCGCTTGGCGCAAACGTACCAATCCCGGTTTCTATTTTGCTACTCAATTAACGGTAAACTTGGCTGACGATTTGGAATTAATGCAACTATTAGCAGACGCAGGGTTTAGACATGTATTTATTGGTATTGAAACCCCGGATGAAATAAGTTTAAAAGAGTCGCACAAAAACCAAAACTTGAAACGAAAAATGCTTGAAACCATTCATTTTTTGCACGAAAAGGGCTTTATTATTTCGGGTGGGTTTATTGTAGGTTTTGACAGCGATACCGAGCATAGTTTTCCTAAGATACGCGACTTTATACAAGAGAGTGGCATTCCTTTACCTATTGTAAATATATTAAAAGCACCTCCGGGCACTGAACTTTACGAACGTATGAAAAGGGAAAATCGTTTAATTAAACCTTTTGCTTTTGAAGAAGGAGATACCAACATATCGATGGTGATGGGTGATGAAAAAGTGTTAAGAGGTTTTTTGCAGGTAATTCAAGGAATTTATCCTTCTAAAGAATCGGTTAAACGAATAAAAACATTTTTCACCCACCATCAATTTCCGAATTCATCTGTGCGTATAAAAACCAAGCATAAATGGAAGGATGTGTTTTTAGCGTTACGTATTATATTTATTCTTGGGGTTTTAAATTCTAACAGAAAACATTTTTGGGAATTGATTAGATGGACGTTTTTTTATAACAGGAAATTTATGGATAAAGCTTTTTTCTACGGTTTAATGGTTTACCAAATGGAACAAACATACTTACACCTTAAAAAACAGGCAGAAAAGCAACTTATTTAAACTCAAAAAAAGAAAACCAATCACAGTTCAATTGCATTGGTGCTTGTTGTACTATTTTTAAGTATCATCTACATTTACCATTACAATTTAATTTTTAGTTTGGACCAAAATTAAATGCAATTGGTCTAAATTGCCCCTTCATAGGTATACAGTAAACATGAAGAAGCTCGTATTTTTAATTTCAATCATCAGTTTTGCTTTTGTTGCGCATGCCCAGCGTAGTTTTAGCTTTGATGTCCTGCAATATCCCAACGATTTAGATGATTATTTTGATGAAAGTGGAAGCAGTAAAGCCAAAGATGCAGTGGCTGAATTTATCAGTTATTACAATTCGGGTAAGTTCACCAACAACCAAAAAATACAGGTGATAAGGCTAACCAACCAAATGTTAAGCTACAACTATCAACCAAGTCCACATTTCGAAAATTATTTTAATGCCATTAATGGCTTGGTGGTAAATGGTTTGGTTTCTAAGTTTGATAATTGGCACAAAGCCACCGAAAAAGCATTCAATCAGGGCAAAGATGAGTGTTATAATTTTTTGCAAATTTCACGCAATGTATTGTATGATAAAGTCTTGTTACAAACAACAGGTATTAACTGGACCACCACCAATCTTGATGTTGATTTTACCAGTAAAACTACGCCATTATTTATTTTTAAGAATACCGATTTGTATGGTATAACCCCAGGTGATACCCTAGAAATTTACCGTACCTCAGGTACATATGATGCCGCTAAAGACATGTGGTATGGACGTGGTGGACGTACCGATTTTACACGCGTAGGTTTAGATAGTGCCAAGGTTTTTTGCGATTTAAAAGGATACAAACTGAACTTAGCGGATGGTACGCTAAATGCAGATTCGGCCATGTTTAATTATGTGGGTTTACTTACCACACCTTTGTTAGGTAAGTTATCAGACAGGGCCATGGCTAAATCAGCAGGTAATAAATCGTTGTATCCACAATTTGATTCTTACATCAAAAACTTCAATCAACTAAGCTTTGGTAGAGGCAAATACTCGGGTGGTTTTGGTATGCGTGGCGATGAAATTATATTTAGAGGTGGCGATACCACCACGGCCGACTTTGTATTTTATTTTAAAAATAAACCGGTATTACGTATTGCATCAAAAGAAATGATTTTACGTGGCGATAAAATTGCAACGTTAAAAGCAGCAGTTTCTATTTACCTCGAGAAGGATTCTATTTACCATCCGCAGCTAGAGTTCAGTTATATAATAGGAAACGAGTATATTTCATTATTTAGAAACAAACGTCAAGGCGTAAGTAGTACCCCATTTTATGACAGCTACCACAAAGTAGAATTTTACTGCGATCAAATTAAGTGGGATTTAAATAATCCTTCTATTGATATTGATATGATTAATGATGATGAACCTGCAAGGTTTGAATCTGTAAATTATTTCAGGGATGTAAGGTACGAGCGTATTCAAGGTATGTTGGGGTATAACCCGTTACAACGTGTTAAGTTATATGTGGAGAAGCGTAACATCACTGGATTTAGTATAAAAGATTACGCAGCCGATTTTAAAAGTGATCCAAGTGCTATCAGGCAGCAAATGATTGAACTTAATGATTATGGTTTTGTAACGTTTAATGAAAAGCGGGACTTTGTAACCGTGAAGCGAAAATTAAAAGATTATGTAAACGCGCATTTTGGCTCAACAGATTATGATGCGATTACTTTTTTGTCTGTTATTGGTAAACAAATACCCAATGCGTCTATCAGCTTAATTAATAGTGATTTACAAATTGAAGGTGTGCCACAGTTTTATTTCAGTGATTCGCAAAATGTTTATATCATTCCTCGCGGGCAACAAGTAACGTTAAAGAAAAACCGTAACATGGATTTTTCGGGTAAGCTACGTGCCGGTAAAGCTGATTTTTACGGTAATGGTTTTAGTTTTGATTATACCACGTTTCAGGTACGTTTAAACAACGTAGATTCGATGAAGTTCTTGTACCGTGATTCGAAGCTTGGAGTTGATTTACCCATAAAGAGTGCACTCCAAAATATTTATGGTACTTTAGCAATTGATCATCCGTATAATAAAAGTGGGCGAAAAAAATTCCCTGGTTACCCAATTTTTAAATCAGATGTGGGTTCGAAGGTATATTATGACAAGCCGTCAACCCAAAATGGAGTGTATGATAGAAACCGGTTTTATTTTGATGTAGAACCATTTACAATGGATAGTTTAAATGAGTTAGACTTAGAAAAAATGTCGTTGGGAGGTACATTAGTTTCAGGTGGTATTATTCCTGATTTAAAATATGCTTTGTATTTACAACCAGATAAGTCGTTAGGTTTCAAATTAAAACGCAATGATGTAGGTTATCCGATGTATGGTGGCAAAGGCCGCGGTTTTGTTGATTTATCATTGAGTGATGAAGGTTTTTTTGGTACAGGAGAAATTAATTATTTGGCATCCGTTTCTAAATCAGATCAGTTTGTAATGTTGCTCGATTCGTTAAATGGGCAGTGTAAAACGTTTGATAATAAACGAACCGGAATATACCCTGATGTAACAGCAACCAATACTTACAACCATTGGATACCTTATCAGGACACCATGTTAATTACACGAACAGAAGCATTAATTCCCTTCAGTAGTAATAGGGCTACACTTGATGGTACAATAATCTATACACCTGGCAGTATGCATGCAAAAGGCGCAATTAATGTAGAAGAAGCACAATTAACTTCATTCGATTTTTGGTTGCAACCCGATCAAATTTTAAGTGATGAAGCTTTCTTTAAATTATACGATTTGAAAGATTCAACCAAGTTTGCTTTCAGTTCATCTTCGGTTAATGCCAGGGTTGATTTAGAAAATAGGTTGGGTGATTTTAAATACAATAAAAAAGGTATTCTTAATTCTTTCTTTAATTACAACTTGTATGCAGGTTCGTTTGATGAATTTTTATGGCGTATGGATCCCAAAATAGTTGATTTCAAATCGGCTATGCCTGATGGTAAAAACACCTATTTGGTATCTACGCATCCTCAACAAGATTCTTTACTATTTACAACATCTGTTACTACATTAGCCATAAGAGATTTTACCATGTACGCTAAAAAAGTGCCTTATATAGCTGTTGGTGATGCCCAAATTTTCCCTGATAGCAATAAAACAACCATTAGAGGAAATGCAGATATGGATTTATTAAACCGCGCAAAAATTCAGGCCGATACGGTTAATCGTTTCCATAACATAGATAGTGTGAGCATTAAGATTGCTGGTAAGTTTAATGTCTTGGGTACCGGTAAGTATGAATACGTTGATAAGAAGAAAAATGTACAGAAGTTTTTCATGAACGAGATCTTTATTAATAAATCTCACCAGCTTATTGGCAAATCATACATACCTGATACCATTAAGTTCTATGTTGGTCCTAAAATACAATTTAGGGGTAATGCAGTGTTAACTTCTGTAGTTAAGAATTTAGAGTATGATGGTTACTTCTTACCTGTTCATACTTTGCCTTTGCCTAAAACCGATTGGTTTAGAAATGCTGCAGTAGTAAATCCTGATTCGGTTTATATCAATGTGAAATCGCCAAGCAAAAATATGAACCAACAAACCATATACAATGGTTTTAATATCAGTAACGACTCGGCACATGTTTATACTATGTTTTTTACACGTAAACGTAACCAAAGTGATCCGGAATTATTAAAGGTAGAAGGTACTTTGTTTTACGATGAGAAAAATAGTGAGTTTAAAATGGGAAGTTTTGAAAAGCTATTTAATAATTCATTCAAAGGAAACTTAATGGTGGTTAATGAAGAAAAGAAAAGTATAACTGGAGAAGGCAGGGTAAAACTTGGATTTGAAACAACTAAGTTTGAGGTAAACAGTGCCGGACAATTAAATTATAGTTTAATAGATACTAGTTTCAGGATGAATTTGGTTATGTTATTAAATTTCCCATTCCCAATGCCTGCTTTACGAATTATGCATGATTCGTTAAGTGATCAATCGCTTGCAGCAGAAACACCTAAGTTTGATGCTTCTTTCTTAAGTAAAGCACTAGCAGAGTTAGTTGATGATAAAAATATAAAACGAGTAGTAGAAGAAATTCAAGAAGACAATACGATAAAGTTGATTAATAATTTGGAGAAAACAATTTTTATATCAGACTTAAGTATGAAATGGAATCCGTTAACGCGCTCCTTGCAATCTGAAGGAGACATAGGAATTAATTCTTTCGACAAATATAAATTTGAACGAAAGGTTAAAGGAAAAATGGAATTAATAAAACGAAGAAGCGGTGACGATTTTACCTTGTTTATACAAAGTATTGCTGGCAGTTGGTATTATTTTAAATTCCAAAAAGGAGTAATGTATACTGTTGGTTCTGATGCCTTGTATAATAAGTTGATAAAAGATAATATTGACAAAATTTCTAAAAAGGACGATTACAAACTACGTTTAGCTAACATATCGGCTAAAAATCAGTTTTTACGTGCCTCAAATAAAAAATAACATGGATGAACAAATGTTAATTGGTTTAGCTTGTGTAATAGCTTATTTATTAGGTTCAATACCCAGCAGTGTGTGGATTGGAAAAGCATTTTTTGGCGTTGATGTACGCGAACACGGTAGTGGAAATGCAGGTGCTACAAATACTTTGCGTGTATTAGGTAAACCAGCCGGGTTTACTGTTTTATTTCTCGATTTTATGAAAGGATTTGCAGCTGCAAGTTTGGCGTTTTGGTCTGGCTTGATGCTTAATCCAAACCACTTGATGGAATATAAAATGTTGTTTGGAGCATTAGCAGTGGTGGGGCATATTTATCCTGTTTTTGCCGGCTTTAGAGGTGGTAAAGGTATAGCAACAGTAATAGGAGTAGTGGCAGGAATGGATTGGATGTTAGCTTTGGCTTGTTTTATCTCTTTTATTATTATTGTTGCCATAACTAAATATATATCAGTGGGTTCAATGTTGTCAGGGTTAATTAGTCCGCTTTATGCTGGGTTGATACATCATTGGGAGGAAAAAAATTTAGTGTATTTTTGCGCGGTTGTTGGTTTACTTGTTGTGTATACACATCGTAGTAACATAAAACGACTAAGAAAAGGCGAAGAAAGTCGCTTTTCATTGGCAAAAAAACCTGTTCAGGTAAAAAGTTAGTGTATTATGAGAGAGTTTTTAATTGAAGAAGAATTAGCTGAAGTATTGGATGAAGTTACAGATCGTCAAAAGTTAATTTTGCACAATGACGATATTAATACTTTTGAACATGTGATTGATTGTTTGGTTCGTATTTGCAAGCATGATGAGTTGCAAGCTGAACAGTGTGCTTTGTTGGTGCATACCAAAGGTAAAGCTACTATTAAAACCGGTGCGCGTGGCGATTTAATAGCAATGTGTCAAGCATTGCTTGATGAAGGATTAAATGCAACACTTGGCGAATAGGGTTGTTATATTATTATAATAATTAAATACCTTTAAATAGGTTTAAAATAAAATACATGTTAAACAAAGTTGTAAAAAATGCCGAAGAGGCTATAAAAGATATTCAAGATGGCGCCACAATCATGTTGGGTGGTTTTGGTTTATGTGGAATTCCTGAAAATAGCATCACTGCACTGGTTAACAAAGGCGTAAAAAACTTAACTTGTATAAGTAACAATGCCGGGGTTGATGATTTTGGTATAGGATTGATGCTTAAAACACGCCAGGTAAAAAAAATGATTGCGTCTTATGTAGGTGAAAATGCCGAGTTTGAGCGACAATTATTAAGTGGTGAGTTAGAGGTAGAATTAATTCCTCAAGGAACTTTAGCCACACGCTGCATGGCTGCCGGTTATGGCATGCCTGCAATATACACACCTGCCGGTGTTGGAACCGAAGTAGCCGAAGGCAAAGAAACACGTGTGTTTGATGGCAAAACGTATTTAATGGAACATGCATTTAAAAGTGATTATGCCATTGTTAAAGCTTGGAAAGGTGATACACATGGCAATTTAATTTTCCGTGCTACTTCACGTAACTTTAATCCATTAATGGCTATGGCCGGTAGAATTACCATTGTAGAGGTGGAAGAACTAGTTCAGTCAGGTGAGTTAGATCCAGATATGATTCATACCCCGGGTATATACGTTAATCGTATTTTTAAAGGTGAAAATTACGAGAAACGTATTGAGCAAGTAACGGTTACTAAAAGAAATTAATAGTTATTAGTTGACTTGTTGATTAGGTAATGGATAAATAAAATTTTAAAAGGGTGAAGGTTAATGCAATTAGTTAAATAAGCCGATCAACTAATTACCATATCAACCAATCAACCAACAATAAACCAAAAGTATGTTAGATAAATTTGGAATAGCGAAACGTATCGCAAAAGAATTACAAGATGGTTACTACGTAAACTTGGGTATAGGTATTCCTACATTGGTAGCCAACTATGTGCCACAAGGTATTGAAGTAATTTTACAATCAGAAAATGGGTTGTTGGGTATTGGCCCTTTTCCTTTCGAAGAAGACGTGGACGCTGATTTAATTAACGCAGGAAAACAAACAGTAACTACTACCAAAGGTTCAAGTTTTTTTGATAGTGCCATGAGTTTTGGTATGATTCGCAGTGGACGTGTAGACTTAACCGTGTTAGGTGCTATGGAGGTAGCTGATAACGGAGATATTGCCAATTGGAAAATTCCGGGCAAAATGGTTAAAGGCATGGGCGGTGCCATGGATTTAGTGGCCAGTGCTAAAAACATTATTGTGGCCATGCAACACGTAAATAAAGCCGGTGAGAGTAAATTGTTGCCCCAATGCTCACTACCAATTACAGGTTTAGGTTGCGTTAAAAAAGTGGTCACCGAGTTAGGTGTATTTGATATTACTCCCGAAGGATTTAAATGTATTGAATACGCTCCGGGTGTGAGTTTAGATTACATTAAAGAGAAAACGTTAGGCCGTTTGGTAATTGCCGATGATGTGAAGGAAATGAGTATAGATTAGTGTTCACGCTTTGGCTAATTAGTTATAATACATTATAAATAATCGAACCATAAGGTTTTAATAAATTACTTCAAATCTGAAAACTATCATTTTGCATTCTGCTTTGCATGCTTATTTTCGCACCACTTTAGAAGTTAAACAATTTTATTAATCATATATACAACATGACAAAAGTATCAGTTATCGGAGCAGGTGCAGTAGGTGCTACAACTGCAGATGTTATTGCTTACCGCGAGTTAGCAGACGAAGTAGTATTATTAGACGTTAAAGAAGGTTTTGCAGAAGGCAAAGCTTTAGATATTTATCAAACTACTTCTTTATTAGGTATGAAAACCCGCGTTAGCGGTACTACTAACGATTATAGCAAAACAGCTAATTCTGATGTAGTGGTAATTACCTCAGGTATTCCTCGTAAACCGGGTATGACTCGCGAAGAGTTAATCGGTACCAACGCTAACATCGTTAAAACTGTTACTGAAAACGTATTGAAGCATTCTCCAAACGCAATTATTGTCGTGGTTTCAAACCCTATGGATACCATGACTTACTTAGCACTTAAAGCAAGTGGTTTACCTAAAAACCGTATTATTGGTATGGGTGGATTGTTAGATAGCGCTCGTTTTAAAGGTTACCTAGGTTTAGCATTAAATCAACCAACTGCAGATATTCAAGGTACAGTGATTGGTGGACATGGTGATACAACTATGATTCCGTTAACTCGTTTAGCAACTTTAAATGGTGTTCCAGTTTCAAACCAATTAAGTGCAGATAAATTAAAAGAAATTAGTGATGCAACTATGGTTGGTGGTGCCACATTAACTAAATTGTTAGGTACATCGGCTTGGTACGCACCAGGTGCTGCAAGTGCATTGTTGGTAGAGAGCATTGTTCGTGATCAAAAACGTGTGATGCCATGCTGCGTTTACTTAGATGGCGAATATGGACAAAAAGATATTTGTTTAGGTGTACCGGTAACAATTGGCAAAAATGGTTGGGAAACAATTGTTGATTACAACCTAAACGATGCTGAGAAAGCTGAGTTTGCTAAAAGCGCTGATGCTGTTCGTAATATGAATGCCGTTTTAACAGAAACTGGTGTATTGTAATACTAAAAACACCTTATTTAAGTTATTCTATAAAAGAGACGTTTCAATTTGAAACGTCTTTTTGTTTTATTGATTAAATAATAATATGAAGTACAAAATAAAGATGGAAGTATGTGAGTTGGAGAAAAAGAACTACCACTTATTTATAGCTCTAAAAATTGGCAATAAAACAGCTCGTCTTTTGGTTGATACTGGCGCTAGTAAAACTGTTTTTGATAGCGAACGTGTTTTGCAATTTGTAAAAGAAAAAAAGATTAAAACAAACGACAGTAAATCAGTTGGATTAGGTGTGGCCGAAATGGAGACCATGGTAGTAAAACTAAAGAATTTAACCATTGGTAAATTATCTTTTGCTAAATTGGAAGTTGCTGTATTGCCTATTGCGCATGTTAATGAAACCTACAGGCAAATAAATTTACCGCCAATTGATGGTGTAATAGGAAGTGACTTTTTTATGAAATATAAAGCAATAATTAATTACCGTAATGGTGAAGTGGTTATAAATACAACCAAAAAGTAATCTTAATTATTTGGTGCAATAAAAATTATATTTTACCTTTCTACCTGATTAAAAATTTCAGTTATGCAAACGCAGTTTATAAAAAAAATGAGCAAAGTGGAGGCCGGATTTCATATGTTAATGTTACTCTCATTGGCCGATGGTAAGGTACAACAAGCAGAAAGTGCTGTTGTAATTGATTTTTTAAATGATCATTTTAATGGTGAATTAGATTTGATTAAGGAACAAGCTTTTTTGCGTGCATTGCCTGAAGAAGAGCATGAGAAACATTTTTTGGAAACAGCCGAACATTTTTATACCATTACTAACGAAGATGAGCGTCATACATTAACTCATTTTGCTATGGAAGTGGCAATGGCTGACGATTCAATGCAAGCCAGTGAAAATAAGCTAATTAATATTTTGTACGATACATGGGATATTGAATAGTGTTTGTTTACAAGCTTATAAGCCGCAGGTAATTTGTTACCCGCGGCTTTTTTGTGAAATAGAATTTACTTTTTCTGATAAATGTCATCCTTATTCTTATTTAGACTAAATCTATTTAAATATATTTGCTGCCGATTTAATAGCAATTGTTTTTATGAAGAAAGGTTTACATGTTTTAGTTCTATTCCTTTGTGCATTAAGTTCTTTAAATGCCTCAAATGTTAAAGGAATATTAGTTAGTGATAGTCAAGTGCCACAAGCCAATCAAATGTTGTACCTCACTAATGGTATACAAACTACCACAAATCTGAGTGGTGTTTTTGTATTTGAGCATATTTTTAAAGGAAACTACGAGTTAAAAACAGAAAAAGGTGGACAGTTAGTTACCTTGATTTTTTTTACTGTAGAGGATGAAACCAAAGATGTTGATTTGGCATATGTTGTTTTACATAATAACTTACAGTTACCAGAATTGGAGATTAAAGACTTAAGTGTTAACAAAGGCATAGAGCGTATGCCAGATGTAAAAGATAATGTGATATATGCCGGAAAAAAAACAGAGGTTATTCGTTTATCAACAGGAACTGCAAATTTAGCACAAAACAATTCACGTCAATTGTTTGCAAAAGTGCCTGGTATTCAGGTATGGGAAAGTGATGGTAGTGGTGTTCAAATGGGAGTTGCATCAAGAGGGTTAAGCCCAAATAGAATGTGGGAGTTTAACACCCGTCAAAATGGTTATGATATAGCGGCCGATCCTTTTGGTTATCCTGAAGCTTACTATACACCTTCGGTTGAATCGTTAGATAGAATAGAAGTAATTAGAGGTGCTGCCTCTTTGCAATATGGTCCACAATTTGGTGGTGTGATTAATTACGTAAAAAAGCGTTCGGTTAGTGGTAAAAAGTTAGGTATTGAAAGTACACAAACTATAGGAAGCTATGGGATGTTTAGTACATTTAATGCCATTGGAGGCAACTACAAAAAACTTAGTTATTACGCTAATATCAATTATCGTAGGTCAGATGGTTGGAGACAAAATAATGGATACAACACTTGGAATGGATTTGTAAATATTGGTTACCAACTTACTAAAAAAATTACAATCAATGCCGAGTATACGCGCATGGATCAGTTAGTACAACAACCAGGTGGTTTAACTGATTCGATGTACAAAGCAGATGCACAACAATCTATTCGTAGTCGTAATTGGTTTAAATTGGTTTGGAACATTGCAGCATTAAACTTCGATTATCAGATAAACACCAACCATAAATTAAATATAAAAGCTTTTGGTTTGACAGGGGAACGCTCAAGTATTGGCTTTATGAGTGCGATTAACACGGCTGATGTAAAAGATGCGAATGGTATTTATGGTTTACGTTTGGTTGATCAGGACAAATACAATAATTATGGGGTTGAAGCCCGTCATTTACACACATACAATTTTGGTAAACAAAAACAATCGTTGGCCGTTGGTGGTAGATATTATGTGGGCAATACAGATAGAATTCAAAACAAATTTGGTAACCGCGGAACGGAATATATTTTAGCAACAGAACAAAATATATTAAGTCGTGACTTGACTTTTAATACCCAGAATATTGCATTTTTCGCAGAAAATTTATTTAACTTCAACAAGCGTTTAAGTATTACACCAGGCGTGCGTTATGAGTATTTGAAAAATATAGCAAAAGGTATTTTAGATGCTAAAAATGTTGACCGTAACAGTAATCGCAGCTTTGTATTATTAGGAATAGGAAGCCAATATAAAGTTACAAGCAATACCAATGTGTATGCTAATATTACACAAGGTTATCGTCCGGTATTATTTAGTGATATATCTGTGGCCACCACCGATTCAATCAACCCTAATTTAAAAGATGCCTCTGGTTATAACTTTGACTTAGGATACCGTGGTAGTTTAGGTCGTTTGGTAAGTTTTGATATAAGCGCTTATTATATGCGTTACGGTAACAGAATTGGAAGTTATACGGTAAATGGAAAAAATTACCGAACTAATATCGGTGCCTCAGAAAGTAAAGGTATTGAAAGCTATATAGAAGTATCGCCAACTAATTTGTTTAAAACATTTAAAGGAGGACATTTTAATGTGTTTGCAACAATGGCCTTTACGCAAGCCGAGTATGTATCATGGAACGATCCTGATATCAATAAAAATCAAACCGGAAAACGTGTGGAGAATGCACCAAAGTATATTCACCGTTTTGGTTTAACGTACCGCTATAAAGGGTTTACAACTTCTGCACAATTTAGTATGGTAGGTGATGCATTTGCTGATGCTTTAAATACAAATAAACCCAATGCTAATGCAACTTCGGGTTTAATTCCAAGTTACGAGGTAGCTGATTGGTCGTTTCAATTAATGGTGAAAAAATCTTACCACATAAGTGGGGGTATAAACAATGTTTTTGATACAAAATACTTCACCCGCAGAGCCGGTGGCTATCCTGGTCCGGGTCTATTACCTGCCGAAGGACGTGTGTGGTATATTGGTGTTGGTGTAAAAATTTAGTTAGTTGTAGGTTGTTATACAAAAGCGAATCTGATTGGTTTTAGGTTCGCTTCTTTATTTGTTACTTTTCTATCTCTATCCAAATCTCCTTACCTTGACGCGGTGTTATTGAATTCATACATGGTGTAAAACTGATGTGCTTAAAATGTGGCTCGAAATAAGTAATGTATTCCTTTGTATCACCACCAAATGGTGGTCCGCCATCAAACTTGGTGTTAAATAGTAAACCTACCAATTTGCCTTCAGGAGCTAATAGTTTATGCATGTGTTTTGCATAATCGGCTCTTTGTGTTGGGTTGATGGCACAAAAAAAGGTTTGTTCAATAATTACATCATAGGTTAATTCATGCTCAAAAAAATCACCACAAATAACATGAAGTTTACCATCATCAATAAATGATTTGAGTTTGATAAGGAGTTGTTCAGTTAATGTGGGGGCAATATCAATTACAGATACATGATTAAATCCTTGTTGCAACAAATAATTAGCTTCATAAGCATTGCCGCATCCTGGTATTAAAATACGCGTATTTTTATTGGTTAGCTGATCAATATATTGTTTTAATGCAGGTGAAACGCCTTTTAAATCCCATCCCGTTTGACCTTTTTGCCACTTATTGTCCCAAAACTCCTGATCTGTCATTGTTTTAAAATAATTATAATTATACACCTAAAAACCTTAATCTTGCATGCAAATTTAATAGTAATGAAATTTTTTATTGATACAGCCAATTTGGCTCAAATTGCTGAGGCAAACGACCTTGGGATTTTAGATGGTGTAACTACCAATCCTTCATTAATGGCTAAAGAAGGTATTAAGGGTGAAGAAGCTATTTTAAAACACTATGTTGATATTTGCAATATTGTAGATGGAGATGTGAGTGCAGAAGTAATAAGCACTGATTATGAAGGTATGATTGCTGAAGGAGAAAGACTTGCAGCATTGCATGAAAATATAGTTGTTAAAATACCAATGATTAAAGATGGTATTAAAGCAATAAAGTATTTTTCATCAAAGGGTATTCGCACTAATTGTACATTAATTTTTAGTTCGGGTCAAGCTATTTTAGCAGCCAAAGCTGGTGCTACATATATTTCTCCGTTTGTTGGCCGATTAGATGATATTAGCTATGATGGTATGAATTTAATTGCAGAAATCTCTCAAATTTTTGCGGTGCAATCTTATCAAACCCAAATTTTAGCAGCATCAATTCGTAATCCTGTTCACATTATTAAATCAGCACAATATGGTGCTCATGTAATAACGAGTCCGTTAAGCGCTATTTTAGCATTATTAAATCATCCATTAACGGATAAGGGTTTAGCACAGTTTTTAGCAGATCACAAAAAAGCCAATAGCTAATTGCTTTAAGTAAGAATATTTTATAAAGGTCGGTTTTATACCGACCTTTTTTCGTTTATTTGATCTTAGTTTAAATGCCCTAACGTTTATGCAAAATCCTATTACTGTTTTTATTATTGACGACCATCAGATGTTGATTGATGGCATTAAAGCTTTGTTATTAAACGAAAGCGATTTTAAAATTCTTGGCGAAGCCTTGAGAAGCATAGAAGCAATTGACCATATTAAAAAAATGGATGTTGATGTAGTTGTAACTGACATTAATATGCCCGAGATGAATGGATTACAATTTGCCAACGCAATTAGAAGAATTAAACCAGAACAAAAGATTTTGGCTTTAAGTATGTTTGGCGATAAGGCTGTAATCACAGATATGATTGATGCTGGTGTTAAAGGTTATGTTTTGAAAAATACCGGTAAACAAGAGTTAATTACTGCTTTAAAATTAATAGCAAATGGTGGCACTTATTTTAGTGGTGATGTAGCTAAAGAATTAAATCGGGTGGATGAAAGCATCGATAAACGGTATATATTAACACCACGCGAGCGTGAGATTGTAAGATATGTGGCACAAGGATTATCGCATACTGAAATTGGCGATAAAATTCACATCAGCCCACGTACTGTGGATACACACCGTACCAACATTATGCGCAAGCTAGAAGTACACAGCATTGCCGAGCTTATTAAAATTGCTATGCAACTAAAGATTATAGAATAATGATTTTAAAAGAGTTTATCCGCAATAACAAATAACACAATAATAAATGCAGCAACAGTAAGCACCATCTTTCCATATTTTATTAACTTGTATGCTTGCGGATTATTTTCGCTGATATAAATCTCGGTTATTGGTCTGTTTTTTGGTAACACACCAACTAATTGTAAAATTTTAATCAATGCTACTATTGGTAATAATACATACATCAATGTGTCATTTCTAAACGTATCAAACGTATCATTATACGATATAAAACCCCAATGGTGACCCACCATTGAAATTAATGACGTAAAAATCAAATAGAAAAGTGCAAATAGAAAGACGAATGAAACTTGTTTTTCGCTTATGTGAATCTTTTTCATTGTGATATTGTTTAACACGAGTTTAAATAATATCAGGCACTAAATCAATTTTTACTTCATTACCATTTCAAAAGTATCTTCAGGAATATCACTAACCTCCATCACCAAAAATCCATCAAGCGAGTTGTTAAATTTGGGGTCGATGTTAAAAGCGATAATTTTGGCATTTTGTTTTAAATACTTTTTAAGCAATACAGGTATTTTAGTATGTTCTAATTCAATATCTTCAATTATATTGTCTAGTGCCTTTATGTCGTTTTTCGACATGTTCATTAATGCGGCTCCTTCCCCTTTGTGTTGATACTTATATTTTTTGCGTGGTTTAACATGTTCAGCAAGTGTTTCATCAAAATAGTTTTTCTTGATAAAATCAACCAATAAATCTTTTGATAAAGAAGTGAAATTATTACTAATACTTACAGGGCCAATTAAGTATTTATACCGGTTAGGATTTTGTTGTAAAAATGCATTTACACCTTTCCAGAGCAATACTAAACTAAAAGGTTTACGTTGGTATTCTTTGGTTACAAACGAACGTCCCAACTCTAAGCTGTTTTTTAAAACAGGATTAAAGTCTTTATGTATTTTAAACAACTCGTTCAGATAAAATCCTTTTTTCTTGTAACGCCTATGTAAAATATCACCTAAGCCTATACGATAGGCACCAACAATTTTTTTGTGCGTTTCATCCCAAATAAATAAATGCTTGTAGGTTAAGTCGTACTCATCGGTATCGCAACTTTGGTTGGTGCCTTCGCCTACTTCTCTAAACGTAATTTCACGTAACCTCGAAATTTCCCTTAATACACTTGGTATGTTTCGTGCACTGGCGATGTATACTTTATAATTGTTGTGGGTTACCAATAAATCTTTTTCGGCCAACTGCGCTATGTCCTCTATAATAAGTTGGGTTGGGGTTTCGCTAATAATAACTTGCGGTTCTTGTAATTTTTGAAACTTTAATTTAGAAATAAACGAATGCGGCTCTACCTCTAATGAAGATTCTAATGCGTATGTTTTAGCGCGTAAAAATCGCAGCAATTCATTGGGGTCTTTAAACTCAGCAATGGTTTTTATATTAATGGGTTTGCCAATGCGGATTTGTATTTTTTCTTTGGTCTTATTAAATAACTCTGATGGTAATTTGGCTGTACGCAAAGCTGGGTGTACTAATCCAAGTAGGTTAAATGCTATGCTGTTATGCCCGCTAAAATAAACAGGAACCACTTTTACTTGCGCTTTCATAATCATTTTCCCAACAACCGGATTCCATAATTTGTCACTAATTTTTAAAGTGTTTAGTTGCAGTGATGAAACCTCGCCTGCAGGAAAAATACCAACAGGATGGCCTTCCTGCAAAAGTTGCAAGCTCTTTTTTATTCCACTTACATTCATCCCAGTTTTGCTGCTTTTCTCAAACGGATTAACTGATACAAAATTTTCTTTAAGTGATGGGATGAGTTGCAATAAAAAATTAGCCATGATTTTAAAATCGGGTCTGGCTTGCGTAAGTATGCGCAATAACATCAAACCATCAATGCCACCGTATGGATGATTGGCTACCACTATAAATGGTTCGTGTTGTGGTACGTTTTTTAATTCATCGGGATTAAATTCATAAGCCACCTGAAGTTCATTTAATATTTCGTCAGCAAATGTTATCCCTTTAGTTTCGGCATGGTTTGCGTATAGTTTATTTACTTTTTCAAGCTTCAATGCTTTAATAATTAAAGGAGCAAGTGAGGCGAGTTTCAGTTTTTGAAGCTTTAATCCTTTACTCACTGCGTCTTTGCTTATTAATTCTTCGGTCGACATATTTTTGATTATTAATCATGCGAAATTGTTAGCTACATATTAACCCTGTGTTACCAATGTATTAATTAAGCATAAATTCACTTCTTTGTCTTATTTTGCGTTGTAATTAGTAGTTATGCAGCAAATGTTATCACCCGAAACACTTTTAAATACCAATAATTTGGAACTGTTGGCCACGCAAGTGGTTGAAGGTTTTATAACAGGTTTACATAAAAGTCCGTTTCATGGTTTTTCGGTTGAGTTTGCCGAACATAGGTTATACAATACTGGAGAAAGTACTAAGCATATTGATTGGAAGTTATATGGACGAACCGATAAGTTGTTTGTTAAGCGTTATGAGGAAGAAACCAATTTGCGTTGTCAGTTGGTTATTGATACTTCTGGCAGTATGTTTTACCCAGCCGATGGGTTAAATAAAATGCGCTTTAGTGTATTTGCCGCAGCATCATTAATGCAATTATTACGTAAACAGCGCGATGCAAGCGGACTGTCCTTGTTTGATGAAGATTTGTATTACCACAGTGAGTGTAAAGTTTCTCAAACCCATGTGCGCATGTTGTATGCTAAAATGGAGAAACTTTTAAAACCTGAAGTTAAACCAACAAAATCCAATATTGCGCAAAGCTTACATCACTTAGCTGAGCGTTTACACCGCAGAAGTTTGGTTATGGTATTTAGTGATATGTTTGGAGATGTAGCCCAAAACGAAGAATTATTTGCGGCATTACAACATTTAAAATACAACAAACATGAAGTGGTTTTATTTCATGTATTAGATAATAAAACCGAACACGAGTTTGATTTTGTAAATAGACCTTATTTGTTTATTGATAGTGAAACAGGAGAACAAATGAAGTTATTTCCTGCACAGGTAAAAGAACAATATTTGGCAGCCTTAAACAATCATCAGAAACAGCTTAAGCTAAAGTGTGCACAATATAAAATTGAGTTTATTGAAGCCAATGTAGGTAATGATTTTGCCCAAATTTTATTGCCATTTTTGGCAAAGAGGAGTAAGATGAAATGAAGAAATTCAAAATTAGCTACGCTGAACTGCGTTTCGAAAAACAAGAAATTAAATTTGATACCAAGTATATTTAGTAGTTCTAAATTCTTATATAGGGTTGTGTGAGATTGACAAAGCAAACTAATAATCACTTTGTATTGGTTTACGTCACAAATGCACTTGAATAAACTAATACGTATTGTATTTCCATCGCCTCAGTTCTTAAAAAAAAATGCTATGGCAGTTGATACCACCAGAGCATTTTTTGTTGTTCAATTCGTGTTATTGTGCAATAATTAGGAAGTAGTTTTTCTTTCCTTTTTGTACAATCATGTATTTACCATTAATCAAATAAGATGTATTTATTGGTGCTTCCATGTTTTCCAATTTTTGCTTGTTAATGCTTACACCACCACCTTGTAACATTTTTTTAGCCTCGCTTTTTGAAGGAAACACTTGTGTTTTCTCGGCTAAAAAATCAATTGGTGATATACCTGTTTCCAACTCGGTTTTACTTATGTTAAATTGTGGTACACCATCAAAAATATCCAAGAAAGTTTCTTCACTTAATTGTGCAAAAGCTTCTGCAGTAGCATTGCCAAACAATATATTACTGGCTTCAACGGCATTGTTGTATTCAACCTCACCATGCACACGTGTGGTAATATCTTTTGCTAATGCTTTTTGTAAAGCACGTGAATGTGGTGCAGCAGCATGTTCAACCTCAATAGCTTCAATTTCTTGTTGCGACAATAAGGTGAAAATTCTTATCCAGTTTTTAGCGTCATCATCGCTGGCATTTAACCAAAATTGATAAAATTTGTAAGGCGATGTTTTTTTAGGATCTAACCAAACCGCGCCACTTTCTGTTTTACCAAACTTAGTTCCATCAGATTTTTTGATTAGTTGTGTAGTTAATGCAAAAGCCTCTCCACTGTCTTTCCTGCGAATTAGTTCGGTGCCCGTTACAATATTTCCCCACTGGTCGCTGCCACCCATTTGTATTTTAATACCGTGGTTTTTCCATAAGTAATAAAAATCGTAGCCCTGCACCAATTGGTAAGTAAACTCGGTAAAAGAAAGCCCGTTATCACCCTCTAAACGTCTTTTAACACTATCTTTTGCCATCATGTAGTTTACGGTAATGTGTTTACCTACATCACGTATAAAAGCCAAAAAATTAAAGTCTTTAAACCAATCGTAATTATTCACCATAACGGCACTGTTTGCACCGCTGTTAAAATTCAAAAACTTTTCGAGCTGCGTATGTATGCATGCTACATTATGGTTTAAAGTTTCCTCGTTCAATAAATTACGCTCAGCACTTTTTCCGCTTGGGTCTCCTACCATGCCAGTAGCGCCACCTACTAAGGCATATGGTTTATGTCCCGCACGTTGAAAGTGTATTAGGGTCATTACTTGCATTAAATGCCCCACATGTAGTGAGTCAGCGGTAGGATCAAACCCAATATAGCCACTCACCATTTCTTTATTCAATAATTCTTCTGTTCCAGGCATAACATCATGTAACATACCTCTCCAGCGCATTTCTTCAGCAAAGTTTGTAATACTCATAGCCCCGCGAAAATAGGGTTTTATCGCATTATGTATGCAACTGTTTTAGTGCTGAGTTTAACTTAATTTTAATAGTTATAACCCACATAGTCTATTTGTAAAATGTTAGTCTGTTTAGAAAATTTGCTAATTAATATTGTTTTATCAACCGTTAAAATATAATATTGCTTGTTGTTTAATGTCAGACAAACAGCGTTTTCTCTTAACTAAATCATTGATTTTTAAACAAAAGAAATACAAGTTATACATAACATGCAAATAAGCGGAAAATATAATGTACTCGATTCTTTACCAATAAAAGTATGGATGTGTGATGCCGCAGGAAGCATGAATTATTTTAATGCGCAATGGTTGTTTTATCGAGGAACATCATTAAACTATGAGGTGCAAGGAGGTTGGTGCGAAGGAATTCACTTAGACGACCTACCTAAATTTATTGAAGTTTTAAGTCATGCAGTTATCATCAAAGAAGCCTTTAATTTTGAATTTAGGTTGTTAAATTTTAATGGTACTTATTACAACATATTGAATAAAGCTGAACCTATCATAGTTGATGGTGTATTTGTTGGATTCTCCGCTATAGCTATTGATATTTCTGTCCATAAAAACATTGAAGACCAATATACCCGAACACTTCATTTGCTGAATGAAACTAATGCTATGGCAAAAGTTGGTGGTTGGGATTATGATTTGATTTTAAAGAAAAATACATGGACAAAAGAAGTATACATAATTCATGAAGTAGACGAAACCTACACACCTAATCTACATACAGCATTAGATTTTTATCACCCCGATGATAAGTTAACTATTCAAGAGGCATTCTCAAATTTGTACTACAAAGCCATTCCGTTCGATTTGGAATTGCGCATTATCACAGCAAAAGGAAATACAAAGTGGGTTCATGTTCAAGGTAAGGCCATTTTTGTAAAAGGAAGTATTGTTCGTTTAATTGGAGCTTTTCAAGATATTACCCATGAAAAGGAAACGGAATTAGCCATAATTGAAAGCGAAAGAAAATTACGTTTTGTATTAACGGGTTTACCAGTAGCAGTTTACTTAACAGATGCAGAAGGGTATATTACAGACTATAATGAGAGTGCGGCAGAATTGTGGGGGCGAAGCCCAATTATTGGGAAAGAGAGGTGGTGCGGTTCAACTAAATTATTTAATATGTCTGGTGAGCATATTCTTCATGAAGATTGCCCTATGGCTAAGGCGCTTAAGCAAAATAAATCTATTTACGGGGAAGAGGCAATGCTTGAACGTGAAGATGGAACCTATGTGAATTTCATTGCGTTTGCAACACCTTACCACAATTGTAACAAAAAGCTTTTAGGTGCAATGAATGTTATGGTTGATATAACCGACAGGAAATTAATAGAGGAAAAGTTAACTACACTTTCTTTTGTTGCACGAAAAACTTCAAATGCAGTTATTATAACTAATGCCGACAGGAAAATAATATGGGTAAATCCTGGTTTCACTAAAATAACTGGATACACCAGTGATGAAGCTATAGGTAAAGGACCTGGTGAATTGTTGCAGTTTGAAAAAACAAACCAACAAACCATTAATGATATGCGTGATGCTTTTTTGAAAGCTAAACCCATTAGAGTGGAATTATTAAATAAAGGTAAAAGAGGAAATGAGTTTTGGGTTGATATGGACATACAACCACTTACCGATATGCAGGGTAAAATTAACGGATTTATTGCTGTGCAATCAGATATTACTGAATTAATGTACATGCAGGATGCTTTACGTAAATCTGAAAATAAATTAAGAGCTATTCTAGATAGTACTCCAGAGATGAATGTACTATTAGATAAAAGTTGTTGTGTATTATCATATAATAGGGTAGCAGCACACAATATAAAAATGTTATTTGGGCGTACTATTGGTTTGGGCGAATCGGTTTGGGACTATCCGCTTGATAGAATGAGACGTGATTTGGAGTATCATATTAATCGTGCAATCTCAGGCATTAGGTCTAAAGTTGAAACAGAATTGCAATTTGAAGGTGTCTCCTTTTGGTTTGAAATAGAATTTTTTCCGGTGTACGATAACCTAGGCGAATTGATGGGTGTTGCGTTAAATGGAAAAGATATTGAAAACCGTAAACGTACAGAGTTAAAAATTGAAATGCAAAATAAGAAGCTCAAGGATATCGCGTTTGCGCAATCGCATACCCTGCGCAGGCCAATTGCAAATATGATGGGACTTTGGAGTTTAATGACAAACGAATTTAACAATGATCATATTGATGAACCCCGTATTAGAGAGATATTGATTTTAATGGGAAAATCTGTACAAGAAACAGATGATGTTATCAGGCAAATCGTAAAAGCTACCAAACAAATTGAAGATTAGTTTACCAAACTTATTGCTAATGCTTAGCTTTGCCACGTTATATGAAAACTATTGGTATAATTAACGAGGGTAAAACGCCACCCGATTTAAGAACGCCACTTACGCCCGAACAATGCGTTGAAGTGATGCAGAAATTTTCTGATGTGAAGGTTATAGTTCAATCTTCACCACACCGTTGTTTTAGCGATGAAGCTTACCGAGATGCAGGAATAGAAGTGGTAAATGACATCAGCGTTGCAGACATTTTGTTGGGTGTAAAAGAAGTACCTATAGAAAGTTTAATTGCCGATAAAACATATTTGTTCTTTTCGCATACCATAAAAAAACAAACCTATAACCGTAAGTTACTGCGTACTATTTTAAAGAGAAATATTACAATGGTAGATTACGAAACTTTGGTGTGGGAAGGTGGTAACCGTATCATAGGTTTTGGACGGTTTGCAGGTATTGTTGGGGCGCATTACGCTTTTTTAATGTGGGGTAAAAAACAGAGCACTTATTATTTAAAACCTGCCAATAAGTGTGCAGACATGAATGAAATGTATTCCCAATATGCTGAGCTTTCTTTACCTGCCATGAAAATTGTTTTATGTGGTGATGGCCGGGTTGCCCATGGAGTAATTGAGGTAATGAAAAAATTAAAAATACACCATGTTACACCTGAGGAGTTTTTAGAAAACGAATACGACCATCCGGTGTATGTGCAATTGCGCAGTGATGATTATTACGAACGAAAAGACGGACGTGAATGGGATAAATCTGATTTTTACAAACACCCCGAAGATTACCGTAGCAAGTTTGCTCCCTACTATAAAAAAGCCGATATATTTATAAATGCAGTTTTCTGGCATGCAGGTATTGAGCCCTTTTTTACTCGCGAAGAGATGAAAGGAAATGACTTCAACATCAAAGTAATTTCCGACATTAGTTGCGATGTGCCCGGCCCAGTGCCAAGTACTATTAAAAGTACAACCATTGAAGATCCTTATTTTGGTTACAGCCCGTTTTTAAATATCGAGGTTGTACCCTTCAAGAAAGAAAGTATTGATGTGCAAGCTGTGGGTAATTTACCTTGCGAGTTGCCAGTTGATGCATCCAAAGAGTTTGGCGACCAACTGCTGCGTAACGTACTCCCGTTTTTATTGTTAGAAGATACCGAAGGTATTATTAAAAATGCAACAATTGCTAAGCAAGGCAAACTAACAGAAAAGTATTTATACTTGTCGGATTATGTGGAGTAGATTTATTTCATTATGAATTCGAATCGAACTGTTTTGTATCTTGTTCTTGGGTAGTTGTATATTAGTATACTTATGGGTGTGAAAATAATCATATATCCTGCACCCATAAGGGACGTTCCAGTTGGGGTTTCATAACTAGAATTGCCATAGGCATGAGTCATAAGAAAAAAGCCACCTAGCGCAAGCATAGCGCTTAAAGTGGAGGCAGAGTACTTAATGGTTTCTTTTATTCCTGGTATATTTACCGCGTTTATATCAGTAATGGCAATGCGATATCTGCCTCTTTCTCCATACCAAATGCCATTTTTGATAGAGTCGAGTTTAAATTTAACTATTTCAAAATTCGTTTTTCTGATTCTAACTTTTAAGGGCATTTTTAGGGTTCTCACCGTTCGACCGTTATTCTTTTTTATTTGAAGAAATTGTACTTCTTGCGCCAATAAATTAGGCATGTTAAATACCGCTAATACAAGTAAGATAGAATATGCTTTCATGAAATTAGATTTAAATAGTAAATGCAAGTTAATTAAAATTGTTCGGTTTGTGTGGCTTAAAGGGCAGTATCAACAGGTCATAATATGTTTAAAATCCAGACGATTAAAATTACTTCATAAGTACGATTACCTTCCCATTTAATCCCTCTACTAAACGAGCACTTCTTTTTTATCATCCATTTCAGTTTTTATGCAAGGTTGGCTTTGAGTACTTTTTTTCTTTACAAATCCACTCTTTTTGTTGTAAACGCAGGTGTTTGCATTATATGGTTTACCAACATCAGCGCAATAAGTTTATTGCTTAATTAAAGGTATTACTACTCTATATTCATTGGTTGTCTTCTGTAGGTTACATTAACTAATATTGGGTTATCAGCTTCATTCATCAACTACATGTTTAGGTTAGCAATTTTAGATTGACATATAGATATGTGTGAATGCACCGAAAAATGTAATAACCATCTTAATCATATTGCCGCGCCTAAAAGCTTGCTGAGGAAAAACTTAGTACATGTAAAAATTAGGCTTAATTATAAGTAGCGATGTGACATTATTTGATTCAAAAAAAAATTACTTATCTAAAGTAATGGGATAGCAGTATAAAAGCAATTAAATCAATTTGCGCTTGGCTATTGGTAGTTGATTTAACCATTAACCCTTATGTAGTAATACTAAAACTACAATCCACAATGCCAATTATCTAATCAACTAATCCTCCTTATCACATCTTTTACCTACTTTTTAAAATTAAGTTTTTGTGTGTGGGTATAATGCTGTTTTTTTGCGACACTTTAATTTAAGAAAAATTATACATGGCACGCGGAAGAGGTAATTTTAATAGCAACGGAAAACAAAAAGACGAGGGAGAAAAGGTGAAAATATCCAAAGAGAGTTTAAAGCAAGCTTTGGTGTTGTTTACTTACCTAAAACCATACCGTACTAAATTTATTTTAAGTATGGTGTTTATTGCGCTATCTGCTTTTACCACCAGTTTGTTTCCATTTTTTTTGGGTAAAATGATTGATGCAGCTTCGCCAGGAGGCTCAGTCGGTATGATGGGTGATGCACCAAGTATGATTGAAGAATTAGGTTTAAAAGAAATAAAGTGGACGTTAAATTTCACCCTGATTTTAATTTTTGTGCAGCTGGGTTTTCAAACCATATTTTCTTTTATGCGGGTGTATTTATTAACTGAAGTAGGAGAGAAGTCGTTGGCCGATATGCGCAAAGATGTATATAGTAAACTACTAAGCATGCCCATGAGTTATTTTACGGAGAAACGTGTTGGCGAGTTAAGTAATAGAATTTCCTCAGATTTATCGCAAATACAAGATGCTATTTCGTTTACGCTTGCCGAGTTTTTACGTGGCGTATTTACTCTGGTAATTGGCTTAGGATTTATATTCTGGATCAGTACCAAACTGGCTTTAGTGATGTTGGCTGTGGTTCCGGTAATTGCTGTGTTGGCAGTGGTATTTGGTATGCGCATCCGCAAAATGGCCCGCAAGGCACAAGATCAGCTGGCCGAAAGCGGAACTATTGTGCAAGAAACTTTTCAAGGTATAAGTATTGTAAAAGCATTTACCAGTGAAGTGTACGAAATTTCACGTTATGTAAAAAGTGTGTATGCGGTAGTTGATACGGCAATAGCCAACGCACGTTACCGTGGGGCATTTATTTCGTTTATGATTTTTAGTGTTTTT
The DNA here is from genome assembly GCA_041302975.1 of Bacteroidota bacterium. Lineage (GTDB taxonomy): Bacteria > Bacteroidota > Bacteroidia > UKL13-3 > UKL13-3 > UBA6183. The sequence goes on along the minus strand of JBFYQC010000262.1, from coordinate 20,242 downwards.
GGAGCCATTGCATTTGTAATGTGGTATGGTGCAAACATGATTCAAACAGGAGAGCTCACTATGGGTTCGTTAACCATGTTTGTTATATTTAGCATGTTTGTAGGTGGCACATTTGCCGGTTTTGCCGATATGTTTAGTCAACTACAAAAAACATTAGGTGCCACACAAAGTGTTCGTGAAATATTACGTACAAAGGGAGAACCTGTTGAACTTACTCAAGTTGCTATTGAGTCGCAATATGTGTTAAAAGGTAATGTTACCTTTAAACAAGTGGCATTTAGTTACCCAAGTCGTAATGATGTGAGTGTGTTAAAAGACATTACCCTTATGGCTAACAATGGAGAGCAAATAGCTTTAGTAGGCCCAAGTGGCGCTGGTAAAAGTACCATTGCAAGTTTGTTGTTAAAGTTTTACGAACCAACATTAGGTAGTATTTTGTTTGATGATAAAAATTCAACCACTTTTCCGTTAACGCAATTGCGTAAACAAATGGCTTTTGTTCCTCAGGATGTAATATTGTTTGGAGGTTCCATTGCCGAAAATATTGCTTACGGTAAATTAGGTGCTACTGCCGAAGAAATTGCTGATGCTGCCCGTAAAGCCAATGCCCACGACTTTATTAGTAAGTTTCCGGACGGATATGAAACCATAGTAGGAGAGCGTGGCATAAAATTAAGTGGTGGCCAACGTCAACGTATAGCCATTGCGCGTGCGATTTTAAAAGACCCGGCTATTTTAATATTGGATGAAGCCACTTCATCATTGGATAGTGAAAGCGAACAATTGGTGCAAGAAGCATTGGATAATTTGATGAAGAACCGAACTAGTTTTGTAATTGCGCACCGATTAAGCACCATACGCAATGCACATAAAATTGTGGTGATAGATAAAGGTACTGTAGCCGAACAAGGCTCACACGAGCAGTTAATGGCAAACAATGGCCTTTACCGTAAACTTAACGATATGCAATTTGAGTATGGCAGTTTGGTGACGTAGTTTAACAACTATATTGGTTAACTTAAAATAATCTTTAATTTAATTTACTTTAGTGTAAACTGATAAAAGTTTATGTATTTTCGAATATCATGAAAAAATTGATATTCACTGTTTTCTGCTTTATTTACACTTTAAATTCTAGTTGGGCTTTTTTACCACAGCCATATTTATTGTCGCCAACATCTGGTGTGCAGTTAAAAGCGTTTGAAGCTTCTGTTTTAGTAAATACAGTATCTCAAGCAACTGGATATCAATTCCAATACGATTCTGTTGCATCATTCTCCAGTAACTATTTTTTCTCTGCTTATTCACCAACAAGTAGTAATAAATCACCATCTTTTAGAAAGGGATTAAAAGTATATTGGCGTGCTCGTGCTTATAAATCAGGTGATACATCAGCATGGTCTGATGTGTATAATTTTACAACCGGAATTAAAATGGCTAGTAATGGTCCCGTTACAAACACAACCGGTGCTGTTAGACCACTTAGTGCATATCCTGTAACTTCAACTAATCAGGCAACCTATTTGTTTAAAGTTGATACCACTCCATTGTTTAATTCTCCGCTATACACTTTTAAAATTCAGCAGGAATACTTTTTCATAGATTCTTCATTGTTTCAATTCGGTCGAAAGCTGTTTTGGACATGCACAGCAATTAATACTGATGGCGATACACTTGATTGGTCGGATGTAACTAACTATACTTTTTATACACAACCTACCCTTAATAGCATATCGGCTAATATATATCCTAGGAATATTTTAACGTGGCCAACTACCAGTTTGGCTATGGTTGAGTTACAGTGGGATACTGCAGCAGATTTTTCATCAGTGAGGTTGCAAACAAAATTTTTGGCTCCCATAAATATCCAAGATACACAGCATAATTTATTGTTTGATAAGCGCTATTATTTTAGAATTAGAGCAAAGTTTGGTAATAATGTTTCGGCATGGTCGGTAGTGCGTAATGCACTGGTATATGGTGTTGGTGCTATAACATCGCCAGGTAATGCACTTAGTACGGTTATTTTAAAACCTACCATTTATTGGGCATTACGCACAGGTGCAACCAGTCAATTACAACTTTATGCCGATTCGGCTTTAACACAATTATTATTAGATACCCTAACCACTGCAACCTCTATTATGTATCCTAGTAATTTAAGGTTAAATACAAAGTACTATACTCGTTTGCGCCACATGCATGCATTAGATACAACAGCATGGAGTAACACTTGGTTTAAAACTTATACAGGGCAAATAAACTTAGGTCAGCCAAGTAATAATGCCGTTAATCAAGATGTGAGGTTGCGTTTTTATGTGCGCAAAGATACGTGGGCTGATAAAGCTGTAATTGAAATTGATTCAGGCTCCGTATTTAGTGCTAATCCAACAAGGTTTTTTATTAGCAGCGATTCGTTAAAATATGATGGAACTTTTTATTATTATTTAGATACATCAGTTGGATATGGAGGAACATTTGTGTGGCGTGCCTACCAAATTATGGGAACCGATACCGCAGCGAGCGCTGCAGCCAGAGTTTTTAAAACCAAAACAGTTCCTTCACTTTATTTTCCGCCAAATGGTATGATAGGAATTGGTACAAGTACGGGTGCTTTAATAACAGGAATAAATGGCTCGGAGCAGGTGCAGTGGCAATTAGATACTACCACACAATTTAACTCGCCTGAATTAGCCCAAGGAATTGATTTGCATGTGCCTGATGATTTTACACCTCAATATGTAAATTTAAACTTACCTAACGACAGACTTTTTGAAAAAACATATTATTGGCGTGCCAGATGTATTAATAGGATGGATACCTCTAAGTGGACCAATCCATTTAGTTTTTCAACCACTACACAAATGCGGTTACTTACACCAGTTAATAATGCAATGGCTGTTTCTATTCGTCCTTACTTAACTTGGAGTATTCAAGGTTCTGTAAGTGATTTTGGATACCAATACCAGTTATTAAACGATACCTTGCTTGGTACACCGCAAACCAAAACTTTGATAGGCACAGAACAAGCTGGTGATACTGCTATATGCGGATTTTCAACAAAGTATTATTGGCGTGCACGTGCATTCCACTCACGCGATACCAGCGGTTGGTCTGCATACAGTGCATTTACCACTGTGGGCAGGCCAGTTATCGGAACACCAGTTTTGACATCGCCTGCAAATGGCCAATTGAACATTCCCCTTACACAGCTTACTTTAAGTTGGGGCTCTGCTGCAAACGCATTAAGTTACGATGCGCAAGTAGCAATTGATGAGCAATTTACTACTGTTGTTGCAAGTGGAAATGCAACTGCAAGGAGTGTGTATTTCACCGGGCAACTAGCAAATACAAAATATTGGTGGCGTGTGAGAGGCCGCTTAGACACACTTATTGGTGCCTGGTCTGTGCCTCGTTGGTTTCAAACAGTATCTCCTGTTGGATTAAATTCAATAGAAGTGAATTCTAACACAAGCATCTACCCTAACCCTGCAGATCAGAAACTTACTATAGAAACCCAACAGCCATCTACCATTGTTGTATATGATTTATTGGGTACTAAAATAATAGAAACTACTAAGGCAAACAACACACACCATTACGAAACCAAAACTTGGAAATCGGGTATTTATTTTTTACAAATTACAACAAGTAAAGGTGCTGTTTTTAAGAAAATAGAAGTGATTCATCCCTAAAAAAAACGCCCCTATTTTCGGGGCGTTTTTTATTTATACATCGCATCACGCTGTTCCTTAATGGAAGGGTCGGTGATGTATTCGTCAAAAGTCATACGTTTATCAATAACACCACCAGGTGTTATTTCAATAATGCGGTTAGCAATGGTTTGACTAAACTCATGGTCATGTGTGGTAAACAAAGCAATGTGATTCCATTCTTTTAACGCATTGTTAAAGGCAGTAATAGATTCCAAATCCAAGTGGTTGGTAGGTTCATCCAACAACAAACAATTGGCATTGGTTAACATCATACGGCTGGTCATACAACGTACTTTTTCGCCACCACTTAATACATTACTCTTTTTAAATACCTCTTCGCCACTAAATAACATTTTGCCTAAAAATCCGCGTATATAGGTTTCATCTTTTTCTTTACTGAATTGGCGTAACCAATCAACCAAATTATCATCGCTATTAAAGTAATGGCTATTTTCATTAGGTAAATAGGAGGTGGTGATGGTTTGTCCCCAGGCTACATTTCCTGCATCAGGTTCAACTTCATCAACCAATGTTTGATAAAATGCAGTTGTGGCCATTGGGTTGCGGCTTAATAAAGCCACCTTATCGCCTTTAACCAATGTAAAAGTAATGTCGTTAAACAATACTGTTCCATCAGGAGCTTTTTTACTCAGGTGTTCTACATTTAAAATTTGATCTCCACAATCGCGGTCGGCTTTAAAAATGATGGCCGGGTATTTACGGGTTGATGGCCTAATTTCATCAACGTTTAATTTCTCTAACAACTTTTTACGGCTGGTTGCTTGGCGGCTTTTAGATGCATTTGCACTAAAACGTTCAATAAATTCCTGTAACTCCTTACGTTTGTCTTCAACTTTTTTGTTTTGATCAGAACGTTGGCGTAAGGCGAGCTGGCTGCTCTCGTACCAAAACGAGTAGTTACCAGAGTATAAATTAATTTTACCAAAATCAATATCGGCCACATGTGTACATACGGCATCTAAAAAGTGCCTATCGTGACTCACCACAATAACTGTGTTTTGAAAATCGGCCAAGAAGTTTTCTAACCAACCAATGGTTTCCACGTCCAAATCGTTGGTAGGCTCATCTAATAATAATATATCGGGATTACCAAATAATGCTTGAGCTAATAATACACGCACTTTTTCTTTACCGCTTAGCTCATTCATTAACATGCTGTGTAATTCCTCTTTTACACCTAAGCTGCTCAATAATTCAGCCGCATCACTTTCCGCATTCCAACCTTCCATATCGGCAAAAATACCTTCCAATACACCGGCTCGTTCACCGTCAGCATCCGTAAAATCGGCTTTGGCATACAATGCATCTTTTTCTTGCATTACCTCCCAAAGTTTTTTGTTACCCATAATTACAGTTTGTAACACCTGGTAATTATCAAACGCAAAGTGATTTTGTGAAAGCACACTCATCCGTTCACCAGGAGTCATAGACACGTTTCCAGTGGTCGGTTCAATTTCTCCCGACATGATTTTTAACAAGGTAGATTTTCCTGCACCGTTTGCGCCAATTACACCGTAGCAGTTGCCGGGTGCAAACTTTATATTCACTTCATCAAACAACACGCGCTTACCATAGCGCAAACTTAAATTAGATACTGATAACATGGAGCCTTACAAATTTGAGGGCGCGAAAGTACGAAAAAGAGTTTAATGTTGGGAAGATTAAGTTGGGGGGCAAATAACAGAGGGGAAATTAGCTACGTTGAACTGCGTTTCGAAATCTGAAATTAGCCAAGTTGAATTAGGTTTCAAAATCTAAAGCAATAAATATATTTAGAAATTTGAGGTTGGAAATAATGAATTTTGAACGCTCAACACCAAAGTGTTGAGAAGTACAATCTTTAAACTCAGTTTGCCTATTCTTCTTCTTCAGGTGGTGCTTCTTCGTTGTAACTAAAGTAGGTTTCGCCAACGGCCAATAGCAATTCTTTTACATCGTTTGCTTTTTCGGTGTCTTGTTGCTTTTCATAAGCTACAACTAGGTTACGCAATATTCTTTTAATAATAGACAAATTACCGCATGCTTCAAAATAATCGGGTTGTGGTTCGATTTTAATTTGGCGCAAAAACTGTTCAAGGTTAGCCTTGCTAAACACCGCACCATTATTAAAGGCATTGATGTAAAACAATACACGTCCTTCGCGGTAATCGTGTTGTGTTTTTAAATTAAACGGATCGTTAAGCAGTAATTGTTTGTTTTCTTCTTTGTATGCGCACACAAAATGTTGCGGAAGGTTAACTCCAAAAATGGGCAGGTGCAATCGTTGTCCTAACAAAATATAAATTACCGCCATCATAATGGGGTTACCCTTACGTGTTTCTAACACAACATTTATAAAGGAGTTATCGGGTGCGTGGTAGTTTTCTGTATTGCCTTTAAATCCTAATTCGTGGTAAACAACACTATTTATTATCCTTACTTTTTCGTACGGACTTAAATCGTGGTGCATATCAAGCCAAATATCTAAACGTATTTTGTCTATTTGGTTAATAATGTCTTGAGAATTTAAGGTAGGATAGCGATAACGGGCAATTAAACAAATGCCCGCTAACAAATCATGTTCGGGTGATCTATACCAATCTCTAAACTCCTTTAATAGTTCGTTATACTGTATGCGGTGTACAATTTGGTTAAGCCTATCCTTTTGGGTTGAATAGCCCAGTTTACTCCACTCACTTTCCAGTACCGGAATAGCTTCTTTGCCTAACGATAACAGTTTACCTTCCACATGGGCAAGTATCTCTTGGTCATCATCATCAAGCAAAGCAATTAACGAATGAATTTCCCTTTCGTTCATCATGCTTTATTGGGGTAGCTATTTTTTGGCTGTTTTTTTAGCGGCTGTTTTCTTGGCAGCGGTTTTTTTAGCAGCGGTTTTTTTGGGTGCTTTTTTGGCAAACGCGTCCGGTTCTTCTATCTCAATTAGTTTTTTAACCTCATCTAGTGTTATGCCTGCAAGGTCTTCAGCCGTGTATTTTTCGCCATCTTTCTTGCGCGCAATCTTTATCATCTTTTTACCAAAACGAATAAATGGTCCCCATCTGCCATTTTCAAGGGCAATCTTTTCATCATCCCATTGTTGTATAAAACGATTGGCTTCTTTATCCATTTTCTTTTCAATCAACTCATCCATTTGTGGTTGGGTAAGTTCATCAAAATTGTAATTTCGAGGTACGTTTATATATAAATCGTTCCACTTAATAAAGGGTCCAAAACGACCTTTACCTTTGGTAATAGGTTTGTTTTTATAAGTGCCTACCGGAGCATCTGCGGTTTGTTTGGCATTAATTACTTCGGCTGCACGTGTTAGATCAACCTCCATTAATTCTTCACCTTTTGGCAACGATATAAAATCATCCCCCCACTTCACGTAGGGGCCAAATCGCCCAACATTTACAGAAACTTCTTTGCCCTGGTATTCGCCAATGGTACGAGGTAACTTAAACAACTCTAATGCTTCATCTAATGAGATTGAGTCGATGCGCTGACTTTGTAACAGCTTACCATATTGTGGTTTTTCTTCTTCGGTACCTTCGCCTAATTGCACATAAGGACCAAATTTGCCAACCTTGGCATAAACATTTTTTCCGGAAGTCGGGTCAATACCAAGAGTACGTTCGCCACTCTGGCGTTCGGCCGTTTCTGTTGTTTTTTCTACATCATCATGAAATGGTTTGTAGAAATCAGCTATCATTTTATTCCATTGTATCTGACCACGAGCAATTTCGTCAAACTCTTTTTCTACATTGGCTGTAAAGTTGTAATCCATAATTTTATCAAAGTGTTTCGATAAAAAGTCGGTTACAATCATTCCAATATCACTTGGGAAAAGTTTGGCTTTTTCACTACCGTATTTTTCTACTTTTACTTCGCGTTTTATATCGCCTTTTTCTAACGTTAAGGTGGTAAAGTTGCGGTCTTTTCCATCACGGTCTTCTTTTACCACATAACCACGTTTTTGTATGGTGCTAATGGTAGGCGCGTAAGTTGATGGACGACCAATTCCTAACTCTTCCAGTTTTTTTACTAAGCTGGCCTCTGTGTAACGTGGTGCAGGACGTGTAAATTTCTCGGCAGCATCCATGTTAATTAAAGTAAGTTTTTCGCCAACTTTTAATGGAGGAAGCATCTTACTATTTTCATTCTCGGATTCATCATCCGTACTTTCTAAATATACTTTTAAGAAACCATCAAACTTCAATACTTCACCTGTAGCAGTTAAAGTGTCAGGCAAAGTACTTACACCTATTTGAGCAACGGTACGTTCTATTTGTGCTTTACTCATTTGCGAGGCAATGGCACGTTTATAAATTAAATCGTAAAGTCTTTTTTCCTGGGGTGTTCCATCAATATCAACGTTCTCAAAATAAGTTGGACGGATGGCCTCGTGCGCCTCTTGTGCACTATCGTTTTTGGTTGTGTAACGCTTGGGGTTGCTGTATTGTGCACCAAAGTTTTTGGTAATGTAATCTTTGGCAGCACCAATGGCCATTTCACTTAAGTTAACACTATCGGTACGCATGTAAGTAATCAATCCATGTTCGTAAAGTTTTTGTGCAATACTCATGGTTATACTTACTCCGTAACCTAATTTCCTACTGGCTTCTTGTTGCAGGGTTGATGTGGTGAAAGGAGGTGCAGGCGATTTTTCTGCTGGTTTAACTTCTAAATTGTTGATGGTAAAATCGGCTGTGATACATTTTTGTAAAAAGGCCATGGCATCTGCTTCCTTATCAAAACGTTTTGATAATTCTGCATCCATTTGTTTACCACCCACATTAAAATGTGCTACTATTTTAAAAGCAGAAGAGTGACTAAAGTTGTTAATTTCTCTTTCGCGTTCAACAATCAATCTCACGGCAACCGATTGCACACGGCCAGCACTTAAGTTACCTTTAATTTTTTTCCATAGCACGGGCGATAATTCAAAACCCACTAACCTATCTAAAACCCTGCGGGCTTGTTGTGCATTTACTAAGTTGTAATCTATACCACGCGGGTTTTCGATTGCACGTAAAATGGCGGGTTTGGTAATTTCATGAAAAACAATGCGCTTTGTATTGGCTGGTGTTAATTTTAGCACTTCACTCAGGTGCCACGAAATGGCTTCCCCCTCGCGATCCTCATCGGATGCTAACCAAACCATATCACTTTGTGCGGCTAGTTTTTTTAATTCGCTTACTACAGCTTTTTTCTCTGCAGGTACTTCGTATTGTGGTTCAAAATTTTTATCTATTCTAATGGCTTCGTCACCTTTCGCCAAATCACGTATATGTCCATAGCAACTTTTTACGGTAAAGTCTTTACCTAAAAATTTTTCTATGGTTTTTGCCTTTGCAGGCGACTCAACTATCACAAGGTTCTTTGTCATACGGCAATATTACTAACTTATATAAAAACAAAAAACAGTGAGTTAAAGCTCACTGTTTCGATACGCACGTTACAATTTTTTTTAGTTTACAACAAGTTTGTGTGTAAATGTTCCGTTTTGCGTGGTTACATTAATCAGGTAAATGCCTGCTTTTAAATCACTGCCTTTAATGGCCAAGCTGTGCGTGCCAGCTTGCATTTCGCCTTGTTGTATGGTATTTATTTTTTTGCCTGTTACATCGCAAATATTAATTTCAATGTTTTGACTTTGTTTCAATTCAAATTGTGCGTATGAATTTCCTTCTGTAGGGTTAGGAAATACATTAAATGCCATTTCTTGTTTTAAATTATCCAATAATCCTGTTGATGAGGTAATTGAAAAATCATCAATAAAGGTGTTATTGCCTCTTAAGTTTCTCAACTCAAAACGAATACGCGCATTGGTCATGTTGCGGTATGGAGTTAAATCAAAAGTTAAAGTATTCCACTGATTTTCTGTTGGAATAAATTCTGATGCAGCAATACTTAATGTTGGAGATGCTGAGTATATTTTTGTTTCTGTTCTTCCAAAATCACCGCTAATGCCAATTTCTAATACATCACCTGATGTTTTACGCGCATTTGCCAAACGAACTTTTAAAATTGGGTTAGCTAATGTAGAGATGTCAATTAATGGAGAGTTAAACTCATCACGAGAGTGCGTAGTAGCTGTATAGCTGTAGTTACGGAATGCAATACTTTTTGATCCGTTATAACCTACGTTATCTATTTTCCATCCGTTTACCCCATTCTGTAAATTTTGTATGCGCCATCCTGCTGTAGTAATGTTAGCATCTTCAAAACCATAGCTGTATGGTGCTTTGATGGTTGATTGAGCAACTGTTGCATAATTGCCATCGGGCAAAATACCGGCAGCGGCTAAGTTGGCATCAGAGTATATGGCACTTCTGTATAGACTCATTTGAGCAGTGGCACGTGCTTTTTGTCCAAGTGTGTAGGTGTTGGCACATTTTCCATCTAAATAATCCATGTAATTATTAATCATATCTGGTAAGTCAGGGTTATCTCCCGAGCATGAGTTAAGCGTTGCATCACATACTGAACCATAATTGGCCGAAGCCACTGGAGGAGTATCGCAAACACGATCACCAGCTGATGAACAGTTTGATGCTGTTTGCCCTGTGCAACCATCTTGAAACGGATGATATAAACCTACCCAATGTCCAACTTCATGTGTTAAGGTTCTTCCCATGTGGCTCGAGTTACCTGATTGTATGCTGCCCACATAATCGGCACGAATGACAATACCATCATTATTTGGTGCAAACGACATGTAGGAAGGAAATTGCGCGTAACCCAAAACAGTACCTTCACCGGTACCACTTAATTGAATACTTTTTACTACCCAAATATTTAGGTATTTAGCACTACTCCATCTACTTAATGCTTTAACATTATCACTAGCATTTTCTGTTGCAGTACTCTGTATACGGTTTATGCCATCATGACGATTACCATTAGGGTCAACCTGTGCCAGCCTAAATTCAAATTCCATGTCTGTTGCATACTGATTTGTGCTTTTGTCTCCGTTGGTTCCTGCTTTCTTGCGGAAGTCTTCGTTTAAAATACGCATCTGATCCATGATTTGCGCTTGGGTGATGTTTTCTGAACCACCGTTGTGTATAACATGGAACACAACAGGAATATACTTTACACTGCCTTGTTTTGCAAAGTTTCTGCTGGTCAATAAAGCCTCAGCAATTTTACTTGCTTCTTGGTTCCCTCTTTCTTCCTCGATAGCCAATAATGGATTGGCTTGTTTCATTTGGTAATGAACTTGATCGGTAGCACAAGGAATAATTTCCTGAGCTTGCGTGTTTATCAGGGCTAAAGATAGGATGCTTGCTAATAAGAATTTTTTCATTTAAATAATTTAGATCAACTTTTGGTGTAGTTCAACCTGCAAGATAGAGCTAAAATATTTAAAAATGGTGGCACGGCATATACCAACTTACCAAACTTTGACACTAAGGGTGTTGATTAGCAGTGGTTTATACTGGATTAAAATGCCGTTAGTTTTACTTATAAGTTATACTTATTGAGTGCATTGTTTCTTAGCATAAAATCAGCTAAAACCAATGCTGCCATAGCTTCTACAATTGGCACAGCGCGTGGTACTACGCATGGGTCATGGCGGCCTGTTGCGGCTAATGTAACTTCATCACCTTGGGTTGATATGGTTTGTTGTTCGCTTCTAATCGTGGCCACAGGTTTAAATGCACAACGGAAATAAACCATTTCACCGTTACTTATGCCACCTTGCACACCACCACTGTTATTGGTTCGGGTATGAATGGTGTTATCTGTTACATAAAATTCATCGTTATGCGCACTGCCAAAAGATTGGGCAGCATCAAAACCACTTCCAATTTCAAAACCTTTACAGGCATTAATGCTTAACATGGCTTTACCTAATTCGGCATGTAGTTTATCAAACACAGGTTCTCCTAATCCTGCAGGTACATTTTTTATGGTACACGTAATGGCACCGCCAACACTATCTCCTTTTTTGCCGGTTTCGGTAATTAAATCTATCATTTGGTTTGATACCATTTTATCTGGGCAACGCACCAAACTTTTTTCTATGCTTGAAACATCAATTTGCTCAGGGCTGGTAACTAATTTAATCGGCCCAACTTGGCTGACATAAGCATTGATTTGAATGCCTTGTTGTGCTAAAAATAATTTGGCAATTGCACCTGCTAAAACACGCGCAACGGTTTCTCTGGCGGATGATCTCCCTCCACCACGGTAATCGCGTATGCCGTATTTGGTTTGATAGGTGTAATCGGCATGAGATGGACGATATACATCTTTTAAATGCGCATAATCTTGACTGCGTTGGTCGTTATTGCGCACCATCACACAAATAGGTGCACCGGTTGTTTTTCCTTCAAATACACCCGATAAAATCTCAAACGATTCATCTTCTTTGCGTGTTGTGGTTATTGCACTTTGGCCCGGTTTACGCCTGCTTAACTCGGCCTGAATAAAATCGATATCAATTAATAAATTACTCGGGCAACCATCAATCACAACACCTAAAGCAGGCCCATGACTTTCACCAAAAGTGGTGATGCGAAAAAGTTGTCCATATGTATTTCCTGCCATGTTAAATTTTGTTAGTTGTGTGGATGGTTTTCAAATATAAATGGAATTTGGATTTTAATGTATATCAGCAAACTTACCAGTTTGCTGCAAACCTGCATTTGTTAAATGTGTAAACCTTTGATAAGTCATTCAATCAGGTTTCATTGATTCATAATTAAATAAGTTCATGCATGAATGTTGAACCATGTTTGAAGGATTCTATGTGGCCTACGAGAATTTTACTTAACAATCAATGAGTAAGTTTGTGTAATGGCCAGTGTAAGCAATCCAGAAACGCAGTGGCTTGGATTGCGTGGGATACAACAAGCGAAACTTGTAGCGAAAAGATCATAAGCCTTGATTTTTTGTTTACTTTTTTATCAAGAAAACTGCATAGCAATCAACGAGGCAAAAAACTATAAACAACAACGAGTTAAAAGTGAAGGCGTTCCGAAACTTCGGAATGGGTGCCAACCCAAAAGGAGATTGACTATATATATCAAAAGTATTTTAAAATGGAACTGATCTCACTATTGCTAAACCTCAACGGCACCCAAGGAAATACTGATTGTACCCTTTTAATAAAATTCACCAATAAAACAATGAATTCACTATTCAACCGTAACCTCAAAACCAACCTTACGAAAATCATCCCAAAAATGCGGGTACGATTTTTCTACTACCTCACTATCGTTAATCACCACTTCATCAAACAACAAGGCAAGTGGAGCCAATGCCATGGCCAAACGGTGATCTTGATAGGTATTAAACGATGTTGGTTTTATTAAGTTTTCTTCGCTAATTGAATTGATGTGCAGTTCATTTCCATTGTGTGAAATATCAAACCCACATTTGCCCAATTCAGTACAAAGTGCAGTTAATCGTTTGCTTTCTTTGGCTTCTAAGTGTGCAACATTTACAAACGTACAAGGTATATTTAACCCACACATCAACACGGCCATTGCAGGCACCATGTCGGGGTAGTTTAACATATCGTAATAAGCTTTTTCCAAGTAATTATCATTTTTAGTAAGCGATACACCTTGCTGATTGAAGTTACTGCTCACCCCAAAACGTTCCATGTATTCGGCAATTATGGCATCGCCTTGTGTGCTATTGGGTTTTAAGTTATCTAATGTAATGTTTCCGGCTATTGCCAAAGCTAATAACTGGTACCAAAAAGCTGCTGCACTCCAATCGGGGTCTATTAAAAAAGTATCAAGTTCGGTTTGGGTTTGATAAGGTTTAATCACTACATCATCTTGTAAGGTAACATCAACACCAAATTGTTTTAATAAATCGGCTGTTAAAGTAATGTATGGTTTCGAAACGGTATTTTTGCTTAAACGAATGGATAAACCATTTTTAAACTTTGGCGCTACCAACATTAGTGCACTCACAAATTGGCTGCTTAATGAGGTGTCAACAGTTACTACTCCGCCCGACAATATTTTGCCTTTAATACGCAAAGGTGCAAAGCCGGGCTTATCAATATAATCAATGTCTGCTCCCAAGGTTATCAAGGCATCCACCAGAGCACCAATAGGCCTGTTGTGCATACGTTCACTACCATGTAAAATTACATCAACATTGGGCGTTGTGGCATAATAAGCTGTTAAAAAACGCATGCATGTTCCTGCATTTTTAACATCAACGGTGCCGGTTGTTTGCTGCAATGCGCGTTGCATAATCACGCTATCGTCAGCCTTAGCAATATTTTGAATTTGGGTACTTATGCCGAGAACTTTTTGTAAAACAAGCACACGGTTACAAATACTTTTTGATGCAGGAAGTGTGATGTTTCCGGTTATTTTTTTTGTTGGATGTGTTATCCGTAGGTTACTCATAACCCATCGTAATAATTTAAAGCAAGGGCTATTTGTGCATCAGTGCAGGTGTAATCGAATCCGGCTTTACCAATACGTTTTAACAAACTAAAATTAATGCTTTGGTTGCTGTTCTTTTTATCTTGACGCATAAACTTAATCAGTTCGGGTGATAGAATATTACGTAAAGAGTATTTAGGAAAGTGTTGTAAAACAAACTCACTAATCAACCTTAATTCTCTTCCGCTTAAACCGTTGTGCTCTTTTGATAAAAATGCTTCGCAAATCATACCAATGGCAATTGCCTCTCCGTGTTTTAAAGGGTTTTTATCTTTCATTAAAGAGTAAGATTCAATGGCATGGCCAATAGTGTGGCCAAAGTTTAATACCTTACGTAAACCGTCCTCAAGCGGGTCTTTTTTAACAATTTGCGATTTCACTTTTATTGAGCCGTAAATAAGTTGGCTCATGCTATCAGCATCAATACTTTTCACACGAATTACTTTTTCCCAATAATCTTCGTCAGCTATTAAACCATGTTTAATAATTTCGGCAAAACCATTTAGCAATTCTCTTTTCGGTAAGGTGGCTAAAAAATCGGTGCTTACAAATACCGAGCTTGGGTTTTTTATCATACCAACTGCATTTTTTATGCCATGGTAATCTACCCCTAACTTACCACCTATGCTACTATCAACCATAGCTAAAAGTGTGGTAGGAACATTTATAAAATCAATGCCACGTTTAAAAGTTGCTGCGGCAAAACCACCAATATCGCCAATAACGCCACCACCTAAATTTATTAAAGCGGTTTGTTTATCGGCTTGGTGTTTTAATAGCTCATCCCAAATAAGTTGTAGATTATTTACTGTTTTGTGTTCTTCGCCACTGCTTATTTTTATCACCTTAACGTCAAAAAGTGTTTCAGTTAAAGTGGGTAAACAATGCTTTTCTGTGTTTTCGTCAACCAGCACAAATACCTGCGAGTACGAGCGTTCGATTAACTGTTGTAGCAGTAAATCAAATACTTCAGTGCCTATGTAAATACTGTAATCTTTTAGGTTGTACTCTTTCAAGTGGGTAAAAATTAATAATTGGTTTATGGCAAAAAATACCCAACTGCGATTATTTTTGCGCGAACAAATTTGTGGTATTTTCGGTTAAATTAATAATTAAGTAATAAAAACTGTGCAAACCAATATACAAAGTAAGCCATCAACCCTAAGTTTCGATAACACGGAAATTGCATTTAAGTCTAAAAGCAACAACGAGTTAACGCAATCATACTTATTGTTTAAAGCCATTGGATACAACTGGTTGGTTAGATTAGGCCCGCCAATGGTAAACGGTGCATTTAACATAGGTTTACCTATTAAAGGGTTAATTAAAAGTACTGTTTTTAAACAATTTTGTGGTGGCGAGAGTATGGATGATTGTAATAAAACCATCGATCAGTTATACAGTTACGGTGTGGGTACTATTTTAGATTACAGTGTAGAAGGGGAGGAGAAAGAGGATAGTTTTAATTCCACAGCCACTGAAACATTAGAAACCATCACCAAAGCAAAGGATAATCAGAAAATACCTTTTTGTGTTTTCAAAGTTACAGGTTTAGCTAGGTTTGATTTATTGGCAAAAGTATCGGCCAAAGAAAAGTTGACAAGTACAGAAGAAAGTGAGTGGGGGCGCGTAAAAAACCGGATACATAATATTTGTAAAACAGCCTACGATAACAACGTGCGTATTTTTATTGATGCAGAAGAATCTTGGATACAACCGGCTATTGATGATTTGGCGCATGACATGATGCGTGAGTTTAACTCACAAAAATGTATTGTTTACAACACCATTCAGTTATACCGACATGATAGGTTGGCGTTTTTAAAGACAAGTTTTGATGATGCCATTAAGCACAATTATTACTTAGGATTAAAATTGGTGCGTGGCGCGTACATGGAAAAAGAAAGAGAACGCGCATTAAAAATGGGATATCTAAGCCCGATACAGCCCGATAAAGGGAGTAGTGATAAAGATTATAATGAAGCATTACGTTTTTGTATTGAACATATTGATAAGATTAATGTATGTGCCGGTTCGCACAACGAACAAAGTAGTATGTTGTTGACGGAGTTGATGGCACAAAAGGGTTTAGCCAATAACGACCAACGAATTTATTTTTCGCAATTGTATGGCATGAGTGATCACATAAGTTTTAACTTATCCAGTGCCGGATACAACGTGGCTAAATATTTACCTTATGGCCCAGTTAAAGCCGTAATGCCATATTTATTCAGACGAGCAGCAGAAAACACTTCAGTTAAAGGTCAGGCTGGACGTGAGCTTACTTTAATTAGCAGTGAAGTAGCGCGCAGGAAAAAAAGTTAATCCTTTTTCGCTTGGTGCTGTAAACCATACATACCTGCCAAAATCATAACGAAGTAGGCCAGCCATAACGGTCGGCCATCAGCGTATGTGGTGATAAATGCGAACGCATACATGGTAAATGTGGTGCCTAGTAATGCCAAACTAGCCCATGCCAAAGTCTTGTTGGTTTTTAGGGTTGATATAAAGTTGAATGCATAAATTAACCCTACCAACCCTAGCGTTAAAACAGGAGCCAACAAGGAGTTAATGCGCTTTATATTTAATTCGATATTTTCGGTATTAATCACCCAAAATAAATTATTCTTTTCGCCTGGTGTCAGGTATGCGTATTGCCTAACCAAATAACTTTCTGCTACATAAATAGTGGATAGAAGTAAGCCCAATACAAACGCTTGTTTTCTGTTGCCTTGTAAATACATGTATATTACTGCAAAAGGCACTACCACTACAATGCTTTCTTTGGCTAAAAATCCCAGAGCATAACTAAGCACAAATAACCACCACGACTGTTTAAGGGTTGCATATATACAAGCGCTTACAAAAAACATCACTCCTGCGTCTACATAACCAATGGTGGTGTAATAAAATGCTGGAAATGAAACCGAAAACAATATCAACCCCAACCAAATATAACCCTTGCTAATACCTATATGCAACATGCTGTAGTACAATATTGCCATACTTAACAACAGCAATAGTTGGTTGGTAATATTGATTGCGGTAAGTGGTTTAAAAGGAGAGAGGGCTGCAACAAAAGGAACCAGCATGCGCCAATTAGAGGCAGGACGAATAACGTCTGAAGGTGTTTCTCCCCTAAAATGTTCAACGTAAGCGATAAAATAGCGGGCATCGTTGAGTGGCCTGTTTACTATTGCGGTATTGCGGTTAAAGCGCATACTTGTTATCGCCACAAATAAACATAACGTAACCAAACACAACCAAAGTGTTGATTTGTTGGATAAAAATTTAGCAGTAAAGTGCAGTACTTTCAAGTGTTTAAGTGTGTTTTTGTTGGGGTGAAATTAATAGAAATATATGTAATTGTAATGTGTAACGTAAGTGGCTATGTTTCACGCACAAAAATAAGGGCTCAGAAAATTAGCAGGTGTAATTGCAAGATGAAAAAACGAAATAAAATGGTGAGTGATGTCCGTGGTATGCATTTTTTGTTCCAAAAAATACCGTGAAATTTTGTTTTTGATGTTGATAATCGGAAAAATAATGTGGGTGTTTCACGCACTAAAAAACACTCAAGTACCTGATAAGTAGTACTGGAAAAATATCCACACCTATGTGGATACAATAAAGTGAGGTTGTACATATGTTGATGTCGTGAAACATTTTATTTGATACATCAGGTTAAGACAAAATATGCAGTTAACATACTTAGGTCATTCGTGTTTTCAGTTAGAGATGAGCGGTAAGCTTATCATCTTCGACCCATTTATAAGGGGTAATGAACTGGCTTCAAGCGTAAACTTTTCATCACTAAAAGCCGATTATATATTGGTATCGCATGGGCATGAAGACCATACGGCTGATTTGGTTGATTTAGCCAAACAAACGGAGGCAACAGTGGTGGCCAATTGGGAAATTCATGCCTGGCTACAAAAACAAGGTATTACCAAAACCCATCCTATGAATATTGGTGGTAAATGGACTTTTGATTTTGGAACGGTACAGATGATTTTTGCGGCTCACTCAAGTTCTTTACCTGATGGCACTTATGGTGGAACCGCTGCCGGATTTGTGCTATCAAATGAAGCCAACAATGAAACTATTTATTATGCAGGCGACACGGCTTTATGCAACGATATGAGTTACGTGGGCGAACAATACCGTATTAACATAGCTGTATTGCCTATTGGAGATAACTTTACAATGGGTTATGTTGATGCTAACCGAGCAGCAGATCTGGTAGGTTGCGAAAAAGTAGTGGCCATGCATTTTGACACTTTTGGCTTCATTAAAGTTGATCATGAAAAGGCCATCAATTATTTCGAAAATCACGAAAAAACATTAATTATACCTGCTATTGGCAGCACCATAACCATTTAATTTATTTAACAAACGACTATCACAATCATGGGAAAAATAATATCAGTAGTAAATCAAAAAGGTGGTGTGGGTAAAACTACAACCGCTGTTAACTTGGCTGCAAGTTTGGCCGTGTTAGAGTACAAAACATTGGTGGTTGATGCCGATCCTCAGGCTAACACAACTTCTCACTTGGGTTTCGATCCTAAGAATGTGGAGTTGGGTTTGTACGAGGTAATGATTAACGATACATCAGCCCGCGAAGCCATCATTAAAACAGAAGTTGATTTTTTGGATTTACTTCCTTCTAACATAGATTTAGTAGGTGCCGAAATTGAATTAATCAATGTACCTAATCGTGAGCGTGTTTTACGCCATGCATTAGACCCGATTAAAAAAGATTACGATTTTATTATCGTTGATTGCTCACCATCCTTGGGCTTAATAACCACCAACTCCCTTACTGCAAGCGACAGTGTAATTATTCCGGTGCAGTGTGAGTATTTTGCATTAGAAGGTTTAGGTAAGTTATTAAATACCATCAAAATTGTACAAAGTAGCATTAACCCTGAGTTACAAATTGAAGGCTTGTTGTTAACCATGTACGATATGCGTTTACGCTTAAGCAACCAAGTTGTTGAAGAAGTAAAAATGCACTTCCAACAAATGGTGTTTGATACCATTATACAACGTAACACACGTTTAAGTGAGGCTCCAAGTTTTGGTAAAGCAGTAATTGCTTATGATGCCGAATGTAAAGGAACCATCAACTACTTAAACTTAGCTAAAGAGTTGTTGCAAAAAAATGGCTTAACTAAAATGAACATGTTTGAGTCGAGCACACTCAACTAATTGTTAACTCAAAAAAATTAAAGAAGATCAAGTTATGAGTCAACCGAAAAAAAGTGGATTAGGTCGTGGATTAAGCGCATTACTTTCCGATGCCAGTACTGATATTACCAATACTGCAACAGAAGCAAGACCAGCCAATTCAATCAGCGAAATATCAATTAGCCAAATACAAGCCAACCCTTTCCAACCTCGTACTGAGTTTGAAGAAGTGGCCTTGTTAGAATTAGCCGAATCAATTAAAATACATGGCGTAATACAACCCATTACAGTTCGTAAAATGGGTTACGACAGCTACCAAATTATATCAGGTGAGCGCAGAACACGTGCCAGTATATTAGCGGGATTAACTAAAATACCGGCATACATACGTGTGGCCAACGACCAAGAAATGTTGGAGATGGCGTTGATTGAAAACATTCAACGTGAAGAGTTAAACCCGATTGAAATAGGTTTAAGCTACAAACGTTTAATGGAAGAATGCAGTTTAAAGCAAGACGAAGTAGGAGATAGGGTTGGTAAAAACAGAAGCACGGTAACCAATTATTTACGTTTGTTAAAGCTCCCTGATTCGGTGCAGTTGGCTTTAAAAGAAGGTAAAATTAGTATGGGACACGCACGTGCCATTATTAATGTTGATGACCCTAAAAAGCAAGAGTGGATGTTGGAACAAATGTTGGCCAATGAGCTAAGCGTGCGTAGTGTAGAGAATTTGGTGCGTGAAGAAAACAACAAACCTAACGAAGCAAAAGCAAATAAACCTATATCTAAACCTAATAAATCGGAAACATTGGTAGAGTACCAAAAAAGTTTAAGCGATAGGTTTAATACCAAAATAAGCATTAAGGCAGATGATAAAGGTCGTGGAAACATTAAAATTCCATTCCG
>JBFYQC010000261.1:0-6282 GCA_041302975.1 Bacteroidota bacterium | reverse complement strand
CTGAAGATTGCTCTTGCAACAACTCATCATAAACCAATCTTCCCAATATGTCATATATAAGCAGATTTACATGACCCTGTGTTTTGGTATTCCCAAAATCAATGGTTAACGATTGTTTTGTAGGGTTGGGGTAAATAGCAATCAATCTGCTATTCTTATGCAAATCACTTATTCCAACTGTTCCAATTTGAACTTTTAATGTTGATGTATCAGAACATCCTGAACTATTGGTAACAACCACACTTACATTTCCTGATACTGGCACAGCACCCCAAGATAACTGAGCAACATTAGTGTTCTGCCCATTTGCAATTAGTCCTCCTAAAGCACTCCATTTATATGTAATTCCACTTTGTTGATTTATGATGTAATTATGAAGTGAATTCACATTAACAGAAACTGGACCATTTATAACTCCTGCCAAAAGCTGTACACCTGAATTTAATGTATCAAGTAATTCTGTCATAATTTGATTTGCATCTTTTACTTTGATACGATACGTGCCTGCTTTTAAATTTATGAAATTGCTACTTAGCTGATATAACCCGTTATTAATTGAGTATGCATATGGTGGTGTTCCGCCTTGGGCTGTTACTTGAATAGAACCATTACCTTTACCAAAACAAGTTTCAGTCACTTTTGTAGATGAAACAATAAGTGGATTTGTACCGATAGATATATTTAAAGTATCTGTTGCATGACATGAGCCAATTTGAACAGTTGAAATCACCTTCCCTAAGCCAGCTAATGCAGCCCATTGAACTATGATGTTGGATGTACCATTACCTGACAATAACGTTCCGTTAATGATGTTCCAAGAATAAACAGCACCAGTTTGCGGCACAATACCGTAAGCCTGAGAACTCCCTGCCGGTACGCCATTACTTCCAGTTATTGCTCCTACAACAATTGGTTGAGGATTTAACAATGTATCCGTTTTTGAGAACACTGCATTTGATGCATCTTTAACCTCCAAGTTATAAATACCTGCTGATAGATTAATAAATACATTATTGCTTTGGTACGTTCCTCCATTTATACGATACAGATATGGAGCATTTCCACCAGTTGGGGTAATTGACAGAGTTCCTGATAATGTACCCGAACATGTAGGATTTGATTTTGTAACAGTAGCCGATAATGGTTGAGGACTTTGACCTGAACATGATATAAAGCTCACTTTTATTATGGAGTCTCTGCAACCTGATTGTTTATTTTGAGCTACAAGCCCTATTGTATATAAGCCATTATTTGTAAATGTTTTAGGCACCAATAAATTGGCATCAGTCGAATCTTGTTTTCCATCACCCCAACTCCAATAAAATTTATAATCATTAATTGCAGGTGTGGTATTGGTAAAAAATACATCAAAAGGTGGTGAAGTAATTATTTGCCTATTTACAGTAAAATCTGGGTTAAAAACATTGTTGAATTTAGAAACAACAAGTTCTTTAGTTGACGAACATCCGCTAGGTGTTTTAATAGTTAATGTGTACTTGCCTGCTTGTGTAAAAGTATCAACAAGATTGGTACGATTGGCAAGATTTATCGTATCATTTAACTTCCAAACTACATTTTTTGCTCCAGTATAATTGGTAATTACACCCCATTGATAAGATTTACTTAACCCACAAACTTTAGCTTGACCAGAAGCTAATGGCGTACCATTAAATAAGGGTTGTAAATTTAAAAAGTCACCAACTGTAATGTTAACTGACCGAATTACTTGTTGGCCATCCATCGTTTTAATTAATATAATTCCAGTACTTGCGGGAGTTATTGTTCCACTTGTGGTTCCAGAATTTAATAAAACACCATTAAAGTAAATTGATGCATTTACTATATTATAACCTAATTGTTGGCCATTACACAAAAGAGTATCGCTTAAAGAAAAACTGCGATTTTGATTGTAGTATAATGTATCTGATACATCTAACAAATTTGTATCAATTGCGCTATAGTTTATATCCCAAGCGCCCGCAGTAAGAGGACCTACTGAAGTACTTTGTGAATAGGAAAAATGAATCTTTTGATTCACTGTTTTAGCAATTGACGGAAATGCCTGCTCTAAACCAGCACCTAGCACACCCGTTAAATTTTTTGGGGTACTCCATGTTTGACCAGAATCATTGGTATGGGTTAAATAAATATCTCTCATACCTATAGGGTAATCACCTTCGGTAGGAGAACTGTAAATACAATATATTTTTCCATCAGCACTTATGCCTGCGCTTGGATTTGCCAAGTAAAATGACTCTCCATATCTACCACCAGAATATTGTTGCCAATTGGTATTGTTTATGGGATCACCTGCAAAATTAGCTATGGCCTTTTTATTTACAATTGGGGTTCCTTCTTTCCAATACATTAATTGCTGGTGAGAATTTGAAGGATAAAATAACCAAGTACCATCAGTGGTATCTGAATTAATTATTGCCATTTGTGACCAAAAACAATGACTACTTCCACCATTATCTAATAATACATGGAGTTGTCTATCAGCAGTTATCACAGGTGGATCTACTAAGGTACTTTTTTCAATAAATGGAGACTTATAAAACGTATCGATGATTGTTCTCATCCAACTATTACCGTTATTATTAGATTTCCAAAGGCTTAAATCCTGACCAGCACTTCCAATCAATATGGCAACATTATTTCCATTGGCATCAATAGAATAAGAATCATTAAAGCCACTGTAATATCTTAAACTATTATAGCCAGGTAAAGTAACTGTTTTTATGTCCCAAACATTGGTATTTAAGTTTAACCTTGAATAAACTACGGGTGTTCTTACTCCGTTTCTTACAACTCTGTTGGGTTGACTTTGACTAGAATCCGTATAACATGCCACTACGTGTAAAAAATTATTAGCGACAGTAGTTCTACTCCACAATAAACCGGGCACAGACGGAATAGTATCCAATACAACAGACTCATTCCAATTGGGCGCATTTATATTTTTTCTACTCATAACAAAACCACCTGATAAGCCACTAGAAGTTACAATGTGCGATAAAATAACTTCTTCATTATTCGCAGCATTAAACGCATAACTTGGTGAACCTGTTCTTTGTGTTTCTATTCTAGATGAATTTGTATCTGATTTAATCCAACTTGTTCCATTAAATTGATTATAGCCAGTTCCCCTTCCTAAAAATGGATCGATATCATTTGAAGTGGTCCATGTTACACCAACCTTATTGGAAGGCATTAGCTGTACCCTTCGGTATGAAGAACCATTTGTTTGTTGGTTATTGAGCGTTGTACCTACCTTTTTTAAGGTGAAATTAGAAAATAAATAACCACCGCTTAGTTCTGTACCATTGTTTAAACCACCGCAAACTAAACTATATCCAGTTAATGCAAATGGGAAATTAAATTGTCCATTAGAAACAGTGATATTAAGAATTAATGGGTACGTTCCAGTATCAATTGGAAAAGAAGATTGGATGATGTAACAACCACTTGTATTCTGAAGAATTTGACCATTGCTCGGGCTTTTACTGTAACTAAAACTTGCGGGTAGTCCATCTATACTATTTAAAGTATAGGTATACCCGCTTTCTGCATAAATTTGTATTGCAGCTTGGTATGGTAATCCATACCTTGCTATTGGCAGATTAGTTTGCGTATCGGGATATATTGCTTGATTAGGACCAACCATAATTGTTCCACATTGCGCAAATACACTTTGCATACCAATTGACAATATGATAGAAAGTAAAACTTTCAAAAGATTATTATTTATGTTCATAATTCTTATTTCCGTTAATTAAATCAAATACATTAGCTGATGATTGTTAACCATTCTTCATTAAAAATACCTTATAACTTTCAAATACAGCTCAACCACAAACGCCTACATTTGGCGATTGAGCAAATGCTATCATTACAATAGTTATAAATAGCACTGTACTTAAAATCTACTTCATTGATTACTTATTTAGCTTATTGCAATAAATTTTTCTGGTGATAACTAAAGTGGGCTCGGTTATCAATTAACCTCACCACATAGACACCAAATACATATTTAATTTGGCTAACCTAAAGCAACTCCCTGCAACCCAGTTGCAGGATGCTTAATTTCCATTATACATTAATAATAATACATAATAGTACCAATTAAGGGTGCCAAGTAAAGTTTAACGAACCGTGCCCATCAAAATAATACCTCATTTTATTTCTATCATATTTAATGGGTGCATGCAATTCATCTTTCATAAACTTGATGATATGGAATAACATACGCTCTGAAATCCCCAATTTATCTGCCATATAACGAGGTGTGCCAGATCGGCCTGAGGCAATCAACTCATTTACTTTAATAATTTTTTTAATATCCATACCCACTCCATACTGAAACTGTGTTTCAGTATTTAAATTTATTACCATGACGATCATGCTAATTCCTTTTCTCCTATTGCCTGAAACTATTTATTGATATACTTTGTAATGGCAATACATGGCATTAGAAAAAGTAAAACAGTTAAACGAAACAAGTCTTTGGGAGTTATATGCAGCTGGAAATAACAGTGCATTAGCTACCTTATATACTTGGCATCAGAAACACCTTTTGCTTATAGCCTATAAATACCTCAGATGTGAAACAAACGCAGAGGATATAGTTGCCGATTTATTTGAAAAATTATTGGCGATGAATACTGCCGAACGTAAAACAATTACAGCGGTACTCCTGCATAATCCAGTGGGATACCTCACCGTTGCCATTAAAAACAAAAGCATTGATTATTTAAAAATTAAACACAACAGGGAGAATATTATAATTAATATTCGTTATTGGTTTACATCAAATGAAAAAAACATAGCTTACCAGCAGTTTACACATGATGCATTGGAATTAATGCTCACCAGGCTAGAACCCCGTGAACGTGAAATTATGCAATTACATTTGGCAGGGTATCGTAACGAAGAAATAGCCAATAAACTAAACTTAAGCTACAACAATGTAAAAAATAACATCTATGAAGCTAGGGGAAAACTTAAACGCATATGGAAAACTATCATGTAATTTTTTTGTATAATGAATAATCGTATCAATAATACCACCATTCCTACCATTACAGAAATAATGGACATAGATAATGCTTGCTCACAAGAAGAGAAGCAAGCATTGATGAGTAGGATTGAGCAACATAAAGATAAGCATGAATACTTGGATGGTGCTTGGTTATTTTTACAAGATCACAATAATGACTTTACCGCATTAAAAAAGTTTTTAGCATCAAGTACAGTATTAAATTACACTAAAATAAATAAGCGCACTCATAAGCTAAAATATGCGAGTGCAGCAGCTATCGTATTGTTTCTTTTTTTAGGAAAATTCTCTTACGATAAATGGATGTATAAAACAACTTTAAAAGATTATACATTTGAAGATAACAGTATTGCAGTATTTGCAACAAGTACAAATAATGCATTACAAAAAGATGCCCTAATCAATGCTTATAAAACAGAAAATACCAAACAGGGTATTGAACTTTTTGAAAAAATAAATTCAAATAACTACACAGATACATTAAGTTACATAGCGGGACTACTCTACTTAAACAATAGAGAATATTCTAAATCTATAGCACAATTTAAACGTATTCATACAACTAGTATTTACCGAAACAAAGCCATGTATTTTATGTCTATTAATTTAATTTATTTAAATAAAAAAGTAGAAGCAAAGGACATCCTAAAAAACATTCAAACCGAGGATGATGATTACCTCTCTGCTAAAACAAATAGTTTACTGAACGAAGCGCTTATTTGGAAATAAGCAGTAGGATACAATTAGTATAAACAAAAGCGTAGCACCTAATACATAAAAAATAGCATACGGATTTTGCGCAGATAATATTACTGGACTTAAATTTCCTTCAACAACCAAAGGAGCCCAAAATATAGGGCTATACTCCTCATCTAAACGATTAATAGACCAATACTTTTTTTTCGCTTCATAAAGGGCGTCATCTTTATGCATACCCTCGTTTAAAAACTGGTAAAAATAGGTGAGTATCTCAGCCGAACTTTTATCATCTAATTTGCTTAATCCGTATACACAAGATTTAGCTCCTGCCCGAAAAAAATAATACGGAAAGTTAAGATTCGCCTCCGATGCATAATCATCTCCTCGTCCGGTTTCACATAAGGCAAGTACCACCAAATTGGCTTTTAATGCTGTCCGTGGTATTTCTAACACATTTAGTTCCTCTAATTTACCCTCATGATTGGTAAGTAGTAAATAATTTTGTGAAATATCACTGTGACTAG
>JBFYQC010000260.1:0-2798 GCA_041302975.1 Bacteroidota bacterium | reverse complement strand
ATGTTGATTTATAAAATAGATAAACTTTAAAATTTTCATGTAAAAAACATTAATTTTACTTTAATAAACCAAACCCACTTATGAAAAAAATAGTAAACATTTTTACCATTACAACTATTTTGTTGCTTACCATTACTAGTTGTAGTACGGAGTGTGATGAACCAACCAAAGTGCCATTAAGAAACTTAAAAGAGTATGTATCATACACTGGTTATGATACTTTACGTTTTTTGCACAACAACACCGATACACAAATATTTATAGGGCAAGGTATAAATTATTTTTGGGTGCGTAAACCCACAGATGATACTCAATGCCCAGAAGACTACCAAAGTTTATCCATACAATTCAGAAATCAGAAAAATGGGAACACTATTAAAATGGAGTATGTGTATGACAATAATCTATTTGAACCAAGCATGGATTATGGTATAAACTCATATACCTACTATAAGTTTTACTTTATGGGTCACAAATGGATAATCGGTAATAAAATGTTTATATCAGGCCAACCCTTTGTAATAAACGGGTATTCATACCCAACACTCACATTTTTTTCTGAAGGTGGTGATACATCTCAAAATTATCTAGCATTTAGAAACATCTTTAATGGTGACTTTGGCGGAATAGTCAAAATTAAGCAGATTGGAGATACATTAACTCTCATTAGATAAAAACTTATTAATATGAAACAAATTATACTCATTCTCGGGCTTCTGCTATTTAGCCTTGCCCATGCATCAACAAACAGTTTACCTTTATCCGATACGCTTTTAGCTTCATACAAGCTTGATGCAGTAGACGAACTTTTGTTTAACAAATATGCCGAGTACGAACTTAAACTTACTCCTAAGCAAGTTGAAAAACTAAGCACGCAACAACGCGTTACTATTTTAGGAAGATTTTTTAGATGGGTTGGCGGTTTTTTCGAACCAATTTGGGGGCAATACAGAGAGCCACATCATAGAGAAAATGGACCTTATATGACCGTTCAGTATTAGGAATATGCGGACTTTTAAATAGCATAAGCATTAAAATTTTCATGGTTTTGAAAAAAACATTAATTTTACTTTACCAAACTAAACCCACTTATGAAAAAAATAACAAACATTTTTACCATAGCAGCTATCTTATTGTTTACCATTACAAGCTGTAATACCGAGTGTGATGAACCTATTGAAAACCGACTGAACAATATAAGTGAATATTTAGGGTATAATGGATTTGAAGAATTGAAGTTTACAAACAATGTAAACGAAACACTGACTTTTACAGGGCAAGGAAATAATACATTTTGGGTTGTTGAATATGGCGATGATACAAGATGTACTAGAAAATATGAGTGTGTTAGGTTGGATTTTAAAGATAATACACTCGGTAATTTGCTCACAATGCAATACAAGTATATACCAAGTTCTTATAAATATTATTATCAGTTTTTCTTTAATGAGCAGTATTTTGGAGGGAAGTATTTATCATTAGATCGCTCAGATACTGTTTTTATTGGAGGCTTTCCATACAATCATTTATCATATTACTCAACTGATATTGACACAAGTGCATACTTAATTTTTAATCATAGAAATGTTGGAATACATGGTGTGATTAAGTTTAAGCTTAGTTCAGAAAAAAGTTACACATTGATTAGATAACTATATGAAACAAATTATACTCATTCTCGGGCTTCTGCTATTTAGCCTTGCCCATGCATCAACAAACAGTTTACCTTTATCCGATACGCTTTTAGCTTCCTACAAACTTGATGCAGTAGACGAACTTTTGTTTAATAAATATGCAGAGTGTGAACTTAAACTTACTCCTAAGCAACTTGAAAAACTAAGCACGCAACAGCGCGTTACTATTTTAGGAAGATTTTTTAGGTGGATTGGTGGTTTTTTCGAACCAATTTGGGGGCAGTACAGAGAGCCATATCATAGAGAAAATGGGCCTTATATGACCTTTCAGTACACCGAATACGATGATTTGCAGTATTGTGTTGACACAATACGTAACCGTATTAAAGCAAAAGCCTACGGTTACGATAATTTGTATTATGAGATTTTTAAGGTTGCTAAAGATGGGCCAACAGCCAATTGTAGTAATAAGGATGATGTTTGTGCCAATGCCAAAACAGCTAAGTGTGCTTCCCCTCCGTTCACGCTGACGTGCCGTCAGTGTGTCGAAAAGCCAACTATACAGTAAACTTATTTGACAGTGTTAAAGGTTATAAAAATTATTTAACACCCACGTCCGCGTTAACCTTGGTCTTTTGTTCTTAACCTCTCTTATAAATATCCGGCATATGTAGATTAAAATACCTTGCACTTGCACGTATTACAATAATTACACAGCCGGCTATGATGCTGACTAAATTTTCATCCGGAATAAATTTAAGCAAACCAAAATACACCACGCCACCTGCAATACATGCGCTAGCATACACATCTTTTCTAAACACGTAAGGTATTTCGTTTAACAATACATCACGAATAATGCCACCAAAACAACCGCTAATGGTGCCTATGGCAACAGCTACTATTGGGTGTAAGCCAAACGAAATGGCTTTGGCAATGGCTACCACACAAAAAAATGCAAGCCCAATGGTGTCTAACCAAAACATGGTGTGGTGAAACCTGCGGATGTATTTGGTGAAAAACAGTGCAATTAAATAACAAATAATAAGCGTAATGATGGTTTCTAAATCTTTCATCCACGAAACGGGCAAACTACCTATCATCATATCACGCAATGTACCACCACCAATTGCCGTAACAAATGTGAGTACCAAAATGCCAAAC
>JBFYQC010000259.1:0-11115 GCA_041302975.1 Bacteroidota bacterium | reverse complement strand
AAAGCAACTGTTAACGATTTTTCATTATTGTTTATAAATGATGACAAAGCAATTTCCTTGGCCATTTCATTAATACCGGTATTTACTTTTTCGGCAACAGTAATTAACTGTTTGGTTGTGTTAGCTCTTGTTACAGCGTAGGCTCCATATAAATTAACAGATCCGGTTCCGGCAGCAGGAGCAGTCCATTGAAAACTCCAAGTTGCGGTTGAAGTATTAATTGAGTTATTATGGGTAATATAATTGGTGGATTCAATTTTAGAACCAGTCCCTGAAATAGGTGTTCCCTTAAACTCTCCACTTGCATTTTGTGCTGAAAACATAAAGCCTTTGCCTCCTGAACCCGAGAAACTTACTGTGATGTTGTATGTTGTGCCAGGAGTATATCCTTCTGCAGGAATATCGGTCGTCATTCTATCGGTAACAGTTGTGGCTGTTCCACCATGGCATTGTGTGCAAGTAGCTCCACCTTCTGCGGGTCCGCCACTTGCAGGTTGTGGAGCTCCCGTTGGTTGTGAGTTTAAGCTACCTAGCGATAAAACACCAACAAGTGTTAAACCGGTAAAAAATAAAAGTCTAGTTTTTTTCATAGTTTGAAATTTAATTGTTAGGTGCAATATAAGAGATAGTTACATAAAAAAACGTTGCATGTGTTAATTAATAAATATGCTGAAGTATTGTTTGACCGGTAAGTAAATAAGTACATTTGTTGGTATGAATTATCCATCGATTTTAATAGAAGAAGCGGTAAATGAGTTAAGTAAGTTTCCGGGTGTAGGTAAAAAAAGTGCCATGCGAATGGTGCTTCATTTGCTTAAACAGCATGAGCAAGATGTGATAAAATTGGGAGAGGCTGTAATAAAGCTACGTACCCAAATTAAGTATTGTAAACGTTGCGGTAATGTGAGTGATGCAGAAGTTTGTAATATTTGTAATAACCCTAAGCGTAATCAAAAAAATATTTGTTTGGTTGAAGATTTACGAGATGTGATTGCAATTGAAAATACATCACAATACAACGGTACATATCATGTTTTAGGAGGTTTGATTAGTCCTGTTAACGGTGTTGGTCCTGATGATTTAAATATAATTAGTCTAATAGAACGTATTAAAACCGAAGAAACTACGGAGGTGATTATGGCTTTGAGTGCCACCATGGAAGGTGACACCACTGTGTTTTATTTGTCGAAAAAATTGAAAGAATTTTCTGTAAGTATTAGTACCATTTCAAGGGGTATTGCCATTGGTGGCGAGTTAGAATATGCTGATGAGATTACCTTGGGCAGAAGTATTGCACTACGTGTTCCCTATGCGGGGCATTAGTAAATGTATAGTATTGATGCCTATTTTCGATTCAGCAAAAGGTTTTTAAGAAATTATAATATTTCCTCACCCATCAGTTTTTCTCGGTATTGGTCTAATACAGCTGTTTTTGAAACAAATCCTAAATAAATACCATCTTCATCAAGCACCGGAATTTTCCAAATATTGTATTCATCAAATTTTTCAATCAACTCGTTTACATCAGCATTAGGTAAAACAGTATAACGTGGTATACTCATCAACTTTTTTACTTTAACTCTATTGTATTCAGTTTGGTTAAACATAATTTCTCTAATATCATCAAGAGTAATAATCCCTAATAAGTGTTTTTTCTCATCAAGTACTACAAAAATATTTCGTTTTGATTTGGTAATAATTCCCACCAATTCGCCTAGTGTTTGGTTTGGAGAAAGATGTGTAAAATCTGTTTGAATAATGCTGCGAATGTCTACCCTGCTCAATAAATCTTTATCTTTATCAAACGTAATAAAACCTCGCTCGATTAAATTTTTGGTGTAAATAGAATATTTTTCGAAATAACGTGTAATAAAATATGAGCCCGATGAAACTAACATAAGTGGCACTATTAGGGCGTAACCACCTGTAATTTCGGCAATAAGGAATATTGCTGTTAATGGAGCATGCAATACACCACTTACTAAACCGGCCATACCAGCAGCTACAAAATTTTGCATACGTAAATCAACTATGCCTAATGCACTGATTGTTTTAACAAAAATAAAACCCAATAAAGCGCCTACAAAAAGTGATGGTCCAAATATTCCACCATTACCTCCTGAACCAACCGTAATGGCACTAGCAAATACTTTAATTAATAATATAGCTGTTGAAAATCCGATAACTACCCAAACGTTATCGCGGTATATATAAAACAAACTTCGGTCGAATAAATTTCCCTGATCCGCATTCATCAATTTATTAATCAATCCATAGCCTTCGCCATAAAGTGGAGGGAAAATAAAAATGAGTAAGCCCAATAAAACACCTCCTAAAATGGCTTTAGGAAATAAAGCATTGATGCGTTTAAAAGCGCTTTCAGTTTTAATGGTCATGCGCATCATATACACTGATAATAATCCGCAAACCAGAGCCAACATGGTATAGTACGGAATGCTATGTATGCGCCAACCATCTGTTACTAAATTGAACAAGGGTTCACTATGAAAAAACTTTGCCACTACAGCACCTGATGCGGAGGCCATTAACAAGGGAATAAAAGCCGGGATACTCACTTCAGTTAACAGCACTTCAAATGCAAAAATTACACCTGCAATGGGGCTGTTAAATACAGCTGCAATACCGGCTGCTGCTCCTGCTGCCAACAATAAAGTACGCTCTGATTTGGTAACCAATAAATCTTTACCTGCGTTGGCGCCAATTGCGCTTCCGGTAACAGCAATGGGGGCTTCCAATCCCACCGAACCTCCAAAACCAACAGTAACAGCGCTGGTAATAATATGAGAAAATGTTTTATGCCTTTCTATGTTTGAGCCTTTTTTATTGATAGCATATATGATGCTGCTTAGGCCTTTATCGAATACTTTTTTGTAATGAAACAACCTGATGTAAACAGCAGATAAAACGATACCCACCAATGGAAAAATAAGGTATAGGTAGTTTTCGAATTTTACATCAAAACCACTCTCGCAAAAATGCTGAATGGCATGCACCAGGGTTTTTAGCACCACGGCAGCTATACCTGCGGTAACTCCCACCAACAGACTCGCAACAATCAAAAAGTTTTTGTCGTTAATGTAACGGTTTCTGTTTTTTAAAAACTGATAAAAGGCAAGCTTACTATTTACGCGTAGGCGTTTAAACATGTACTTTTATTTTTGGTTGAAGCAAACAAAGATATACTTTTTTGATAAGCATGTTTTTAGTTTGCGGAAAAATGCAAATAGAACGTAGTGCCCTATAACAAAATATGATAGATGTGATATATAAAAGGCCAACATGAAAAATTATTGCCTTTGAGAGATTAAATCCCATAAATCGTAACCGAATTTTCGGTTGTAACGTTTGCTACTCTCTCTACTGTTGTATTTTTTAGTTCGGCTAGTTTCTCTGCAATGTTTACAATGTAAGCGCTTTCGTTCCGTTTACCGCGGTATGGCATCGGGCTTAAATAAGGCGCATCAGTTTCTAATACCAAATGATGTAAGTCAATATCAGCAATAGCATCTGGTAATTCGCTTTTTTTATAAGTAAGAACGCCACCAATACCTAAATAAAAACCAAGTTCTGTTACTTGTTTTGCTTGTTTTGCATTGCCACTAAAGCAATGAAAAATACCACGTAATAAAGGATGTTTCATTTCCTGTAAAATGGCAATTACTTCATCTGTACTATTTCGTGAGTGTATATTTATGGGCAAATCCATTTGTATGGCCCACTGTATTTGTTTTTTAAATGCCGTTATTTGTTGGTCTTTAAATTCAACACTCCAATAAAAATCTAAACCAATTTCGCCCACTGCGTAAAACTTACGCTTCTTAAACCATTTTTGTATTTGAAATAAATGGGCTTCCACGTGTTCATCAACACTGCAAGGATGCAATCCCATCATCGGGAAACAATGATCAGGAAACTTCCACACCAAATCTAACATGGGCTGTATGCTTTTAATATCAATGTTGGGCAAAAACAAACGTTTAACGCGTGCGTCAATAGCGCGTTTTACCATGGCCTCGCGGTCGTCATTAAATTCTTCGCTATATAAATGGGTATGTGTATCAGTAAAAATCATGTTTAATAATATCTGTTTTTCCAATTTAGCTTTTTAGGAATGGTAAAGTAAAAAATAGTTAACAAAGTTAATCCTAATGTATACACTTCGTACCATAATAAATAGAATAATTTGGGCTGAATATCAAGTTGTCTTTGTTGCCAAATAATGGTTACACTTTGTATTAAAAATTTAAGGGCTAAAAATGTCAACGCAGTAGTTGTGTTAATGAAAAAGCAAACACCAAAGGCAATCCAAAACGAACCATAAACAACGAAAATCATCCACCAATAGAAGGGTAATTCCATTGCACCTGTAAGCCAACGTTTACGCTGATTTAACAGGGTATTTAAATCTGCTGCGGCTGCCGAAAAATTTATTGCATTTGGGTTAATCATGTTTACGGTTCGATATTCTTTTTCACGTATTTGTTGAAAAAGCTTATA
This sequence comes from Bacteroidota bacterium, assembly GCA_041302975.1. GTDB lineage: Bacteria > Bacteroidota > Bacteroidia > UKL13-3 > UKL13-3 > UBA6183. Next base: position 6,597 of record JBFYQC010000259.1, on the reverse strand, counting down.
ATCTTCAGTTACGCTAAAATTAATGTTTTCGTACCCCCCCGTACTCAAGTAGGCATCTTTAGTAACGGCCATATTATTTCCCACAGCAGTGCTCGGTATACGAAGCCGGTTAAAACTTAATAGCAGTCCCATAAAATACAACCAATCTATATGTTGCATGTTGGCCAAAAACCCATTGCCTTTAACTATAGTAGTGCCGCTTACAATACCAATACCGGGTTTAAAAAAATTTATTAAAGTTCTTGCCCAATTATTAGAAACTTGTATGTCAGCATCTGTAATTAAATAATAATCACCTTTTGCTACTTGTGCCAATTGTGCCAAAACATTGGCCTTGCCGCGTGCTTTGCCCAATTGCTGTATGATGTGAATTTGTTTGATGTTATCATGTTTTGCTATCAACTCATCAACAATTTTTGCTGTATTATCATCCGATTGATCGTTGCCTATTAAAATATGAAACTTATGTTTAGGGTAATTTTGAATGAGTAAATGTTCAATACAAGCAGTAATGTTTTTTTCCTCGTTACGTGCTGCAACAAGTACACTTATTTCTGGTAATTCATCATCAGATAATTTTTTATGTGGTTCATCAAAACCGGAACTAATGGTAACTATAGCATTCATGAATTGAATGCACACGAACAAAGACATCAACCCAACTACAAAAAAAATCATAAGGCTTTAAATGAATATTGTAATTGATGAAAATGTTGCAACATACCTTTTAGTATAATCAACATGTTTTGCTCAGCCTTTTCGCTATCATGGAAAACAATCACATCACCTGGTTTAGTTAATTTATTTAAATGTTTAAGTGCAATATGTGGGTTTAAATTTTTATCATAATCGCGGGTTAAAATGCTCCACATCACAATGCGGTAGTCGTGCTTTAGCATTTTTATTTGTGATGGTTTAATACGTCCGTAAGGTGGGCGGAAAAGTTTAGATGGAATCACCTCAGCTGCTCTTTTGATGTTATCAAAATAAACCATATTTGTGTTTTTCCAACCTTTAATGTGGTTATGGGTATGGTTACCTACTGCATGTCCTTTGCTTATAATTTGATTAAAAGTGTCTGGGTATTTATTCACATTTTCCCCTACACAAAAAAAAGTAGCTTTGGCATTGTATTCATCTAAAATGTTTAAAACCAATGGAGTAATCCTAGGGTGAGGGCCATCATCAAAAGTTAAATACAATACTTTATCGCTTGTTTTCACCTTCCATGTAACATTGGGCGCAATTAACGGAAATATTGAAGGTATTGTGTGTTTAAACATTACTTTTGCGTAAATAGCTTTTGTACTAAATGAAAACCAGTTCAATTGTATTAAGGTGCAAATTAATGGTATTCGCATTAATTTTTACTTTACAAATACACGCTCAAGTTCTAGGCCAAGTATACACATTACAACAGTGTGTTGATTTGGCTTTAAAAAATAACATCAATGTAAAGCAAAGGGAGCTCAGTTTAAATACTGCGCAGGCAGACCGATTTCAGAGTAAAATGTCGGCTTTACCCAATTTAAATGCACAAGTAACCAATAATTACAATACCGGTTTTGCCATCAATCCTATAACTAATAGTACACAACGTGACGTAACTTTTAGAAGCAATAATTTTAGTTTAAACAGTTCCGTAACCTTGTTCAATGGTTTTCAAACCACCAATAATATCAGGTTGCAACAAAAAAATACCAATGCTATTGAATATGATGTAGCAGCGGCAAAAAATAATTTGGGGTTGCAAGTGGCCAATGCGTTTATGCAGGTATTGCTAAATAAGGAAATTGTGGAAGCACGTATGTTGCAAGCTGCTGCTACCAAAGAGCAGTTAAACCGACAGCAAAAATTGTTTGATTTGGGAGCATCCAGCAGGTTAAAATTTTTACAAGTAAAATCTCAATATGCAAATGAAGAGTCTCAATTGGTATTGGCACAAACCCAGCTAGATCAGGCTTATTTAACTTTGTGGCAGTTGATGAATGTAGAGCCTGACCCGGCTAATAAAATTGTTAAACCGGATAGCTCGCAATTTTCTGTCGAGAAAGAAACCAAAACGGCTACTCAAATTTATGAAGATTTTTTATTACGTAGCCCTGAAGTGAAAGCTGCAAAATTTCGTGCAGAAAGTGCACGCATTAGTTATACCATGGCTTTGGGCGGTAGAAGTCCACGCATATTAATGAGTGGCGGGTTAAATTCTTTCTACAGTACGCAAAGTACACGAGGCGTTGGTTCACCAAACACTAGTTTAACGCAAATAGGTATTGATAGTTTTGGAGTGCCTGTATATTCACCTATGATTCGATATTCTGAAACAGAGGTTACACCTTTTAACGATCAGTTTGATAGAAACTTAGGTAAATCAATAGGATTTACATTTAGTTTACCTTTGTTTAATGGTTGGCAAGTAAATACTAACATACAAAAGCAGCGCATTAATCAATTGAGTGCGGATTTAAATAAAAAGCAAACAGAGCTTGATGTATATAAAAATGTTAATCAAGCATATCTAGATTTTCAGTCTGCACAAAAACGTTTTGCAGCAAGCAACGATAACTTTGCAGCCAATAAAGAATCTCTCTCGTTGGCCGAAACGCAGTTTGCTTTAGGTGCTTTAAATACAACAGATTATATAACGGCTAAGAATCAATATTTACAAGCCGAAACAAGTTTATTGCAAGCAAAATACGAGTTGTTATTCAGACGTAAAGTGCTTGATTTTTATTTAGGAAAACCGCTATACTAACTTTATGAGTAAAATAGAAAATCAAAAAAAGAGAAGTAATCGTTTATTGTTATTTTTAGGGATAGCCGTAATTGTGCTTCTATTGGTGTTGGTTATTGGAAAAAAATCAGGATGGATTGGTGGCGATGATTTGGTGAAAGTAGCCACAACAAAAGCAGAAAAAGCCTCTATTACTGAAAGTGTAACGGCTAATGGTAAAATTCAACCCGAGGTGGAGGTAAAAATTAGTAGTGATGTATCGGGTGAGATACGTGAATTGTATGTAAAAGAAGGTGATTCGGTAAGGGCAGGACAGTTGCTGGCTCGTATTGATCCTGAGTTGTATCAATCTGCATTGGCAAGAACCGAGGCTGCTTTAAATAATTCGAAGGCTAATTTAGCAAGTTCAAGAGCACGTTTATTGCAAGCTGAGGCTAAGCTTACAGAATTGGAAAAACAGTTTCAACGTAACACCAAATTATACCAAGAGAAGCTTTTGAGTGATGCTGAGTTTGAAACGGCAAAATCAACTTATGTGACAGCAAAGGCTGAAGTAGAATCAGCCAAACAAAACATATCAGCTTCACAATTTACTGTACAAAGCCAGGAGGCAACGTTAAAAGAATCAACCAAAAATCTATCGCGCACCGAAATTTTTGCACCGGTAAATGGTGTGGTATCAAAATTAAGTGTAGAGAAGGGCGAGCGTGTAGTTGGTACATCACAAATGGCTGGAACAGAAATGATGCGAATTGCTAACTTAAACGACATGGAGGTTAGCGTTGATGTTAATGAAAATGATATTGTAAAAGTGGCTTTGGGCGATACTTCATTGGTTGAAGTAGATGCATATGGTACTCGTAAATTTAAAGGCATTGTTACTGAGATTGCGAACTCGGCCACAACCACATCGGCCACAACCAGTGATCAGGTAACAAACTTTGTGGTGAAAATTCGCATACTGCGTTCTTCCTATGCTGATTTGTCTGCTCAATATGGTACTAAGCGTAACGTGTTTCGTCCTGGGATGTCAGCTTCAGTTGATGTGCAAACGCAATCTGTAAATGATGTTGTTACTATTCCAATCGAGTCGGTTACTATGCGTGATAAGTCGGAGTTAGATAGCACCAAAACGGAAGGTATTGCTGTTAAACGTAAATCAACCTCTGGTTCTTCAACCAAAAAATCTACAGATGAACAAGAGATGGTTTTTGTTTTTAATGATGGTAAGGTTGTTTTACGCGCTGTAAAAACGGGTATACAAAACGATAAGCTTATTGAAATTAAGGAAGGGTTACAAGTGGGAGATGAGGTTGTTTCCGCACCATTTAGCGCTATAACACGCACTCTAAAAAACAATACTTCGGTTAAAAAGGTAGCTAAAGACGAACTTTTTGAGAGTAAACCCGAATAAACAAGCACATCAAATTTATTTGTTATCATTGTGCTGCATGTTTAAGCGCTTAAACTTTATACCTCTATTTTTTTGTTTGATGTTGTGCATCATTTGCGCGAAAAGTCATGCATCAACCCCCATCGTTTTACCCGACAGCTTAAAGGTAGTTAAACCCAAACGTGTTGCCATTGTTGCAGGTACAACAACTTTGGCCTTAGCGGGTACTTATGCCTACTTGCAAAACGTTTGGTGGAAAGATCAACAATCTACATTTAAAATTGATCACGATATGGATTATCGTTATGCCAAAAACATGGACAAGGCGGCTCATTTTATTGGTGGTGCTATGTCGGCCGATTTATTTGGTGTAGCTTTTGAATGGTCGGGTGTACAACGCAAAAAAGCATTATTATACGGAGGAATAGCCGGTACTGCCATACAAGCCTTTATTGAAGTAAAGGATGCTTATGCACCCACCTATGGTTTTAGTTTTGGTGATTTAGGTGCCGGTGCAGCAGGCAGTTTTTGGCCGTTGTTGCAATACCATGTTCCTACTACCCGTGCATTACAAATTAAGTTAAGTTACTACAAGCACGATGATTATTACTACCAACAGTTTCCATATGCACAATTGATTGATGATTACATGAATCAAACTTATTGGCTATCTGCAAGTGTGAATGATTGGTTACCCAAAGGAAGTAAAGTAGAAAAGTTATGGCCTGATTTTTTGAGTGTGTGTGGCGGTTGGGGAGTAGCTAATGATTTAAACTTGTACTATACCGGACAGAATTTAGAAGTGAATAAAGGCAAAGGAAGTTTTGAGTATTATGTGAGTGTTGATGTGGATTGGCGAAAAATCATCAAACAAAATACTGCATTTAAACGGGTATTTACGTACACATTGAATCATATAAAATTACCATTGCCAACTTTGCAGTTAGGTCCGCAAACCAAAGGATATTGGGCATTTTGGTAAATACGTTAAACGAAAAGAGGCTGCCGAAGCAGCCTCTTTTGAAATACTTTTGTACTATATGTATTAGTTAAAACGGTATTTAACACCAATGTTGGCATTAACGTTACCCAGTCCGTATGTAGCAGTTGAACCAGTTTGTGAATTGTAGGTTCCGCTGGCAAATACCCAAGTAGGCTCTACAAATGCACGTATTTGATCATTTATACCAAAACTCGCACCAACACCTAAATTAATGGTCCAACCTCCATCAGCAAATTCATCATTAACATTACCTTTAGTGTATGTATTACTAAATGTGCTTAGTCCACCGCCAACTTTTCCGTAAAAGTTGAAGTTGTCATCAGATTCACCCACTAAGTATCTTCCGTATCCAAGGTTAAAATTAAGATAGCTGGTTTTTTCAGTGTAGCCTATTCCTAAATCATCTTTTCCTTCTGATGAAAATGAAGGCATTGAAAAATCAAAATAACCAAAAGAGGTTTCATCATCAAGTTCATACTGAACTTTTACCATTGGGTTAAGTAAGGTACCTTGACTAATAGCAAAATAATAGGTTGGTTGCACACCAACGCCAATACTTAGGTTTTCGAAATCAATTTGGGCTTTTGATGCGCTCGACAGGCACAATACTGCTGTTGCAGCTAAAAGGATTTTTTTCATATAAGGTTTTAAAATATGTCGTAATATAATATTCGAGTTGTTTATTTCAAAACCTCACCATTTGAACTAAAGTAAAAATTAAGACAACAAAACCTAATAAATGTTAATACTTTATTTTTGTCGCCTAAAAATTAATATCTTATGTAAGTTAGAAAACGTAGTCAGTGATTAAAAAAAAGCGACCTCGAAAAAATCAAGGTCGCTTTAAAGAGTAATTTTTTGATTAGTGTGAATGACCTGCGTGGTCGTGGCCTTCATGGCTTTCTTCTGAAGAAGAATCCATATCTGAACCAATTTGCGCTTTAATTGCAGCTTCTAACGAATCGCTTGCAGCCTCATCGTTAACAACGGTGCTATCAACTGCCGCTTGTTCCTGCGCGTTTAAATCTGTTTTAGGCGCTTCGTTACCACACGACACGAATGCTAATGCAGCACCTGCAATGGTAAGTGTTACAAATACTTTTTTCATAGTTGTTCTTTTTTGATTGATTACGGGAGTCAAATTTAATAAAATAGCAATTACCTCAATACAAAGTTTTGCCCAAGGTATACTTTGCGCACCATTTCATCATCGGCCAACTCACGTGCTGTACCGGCTTTTAATATTTTCCCTTCAAACAATAAATATGCACGGTCTACGATACTTAAAGTTTCGTGCACATTGTGATCGGTAATAAGTATACCAATGTTTTTATGCTTTAATTTGGATACAATTTGCTGAATATCTTCTACCGCAATGGGATCAATACCTGCAAAAGGTTCGTCCAACAACACAAACTTCGGGTTAACGGCTAACGCACGTGCTATTTCACAACGCCTGCGTTCGCC
>JBFYQC010000258.1:0-9042 GCA_041302975.1 Bacteroidota bacterium | reverse complement strand
TTTGTAACTTCTCCAATAGTTTCAACATTGCCATACAATCAAAATTTTGATGGTTTAGGCAATACTGGATGGAGTTCAACTGCCATAGGTACAGGTACAAATGCTTGGCAGTTAGGTACGCCAGCCAAAACGTTCTTAAATGGAGCTTATTCTGGATCAAATGCGTGGGCAACACGTCTAATCGGTGATTATTTAGGTACAGAAGATTGTGCTGTAGTATCTCCACAATTTGATTTTACATCATTTACAAGTACACCTGTTCTTCGTTTCCGTCATAAAATGGATGTTAATGCAGATGTTAGTTATGATGGTGGTGTTGTTGAAATATCAATAAATAATGGTGCTTGGACAAGAATAAATAATTCAGTTGGTACTGGAACTAATTTTAACACAACAAATAGCTATGCATGGTATAATGATGCTCAAGGTTTTGGAGCATTAGGTGCAAATATTTTCTCTGATATAACTTCTGTTTATTCATCACAAACTAACGGTTGGATTGAATCAGCTGTGCCATTGACTGGTGCTGCTGGACAAAGTGATGTGAAAATCCGTTTCCGTTTCGTTGCCGATGTATTCACTGATGAAGGTTGGGCTATTGATAATATAGAAATTGTTAATGTTACAACACCAACAACAGCAGCAAGTAATGTAACTGTTATTCCTAGTGCTACAAGTGCTACCGTTAATTTTACAGCTGGAAATGGTCAAGGCAGAATCGTGATAGCACGTCTATCATCTTCATTAGCAGTAGCACCAACCAACAATACGCTATATGCTGCAAGCGCTGTTTACGGATCAGCCAACACCACAGGTACAGGTAACTTTATAGTATACATGGGTAATGGTACAAGTGTAAGTGTAACTGGCTTAACTGCATCAACAGGTTACACTTTTGATGTGTATGAGTACAATGGCAAATACATGCACAACAGTTTTGCAGGAGCTATCAGTAGTAACACAACAACAACACCTGTTAAGTTAGTGAGTTTAAAAGCTACCAAAGTAAATGAAGATGTATTGGTAAGTTGGACCACAGCTAGTGAGTTAAATAACCGCGGGTTTAATGTAGAGCGTAGTGTTGATGGAAAAACATTTGATTTAGTAGGCTTTGTAAAAGGCTCAGGAAACTCGAGTACCACCAATAACTATAGATTAGAAGATGTGGATGCATTTGCAAAAGCAGGAGTTAATAAGTTGTTCTACCGTTTAAAACAATTGGATAACGATGGTAAATTTGAATACAGCCAAGTTGTTACAGTTGTGAATGAAAATGATTTATCTTCGGGCATAGTGACTTATCCAAATCCGTTTAGCGACAGATTATCGATAGATATTAAAGGAGCTAAAGCAGGAAATGCAAGTATCCAAGTTATGGATATTAGCGGCAGATTAATTATGTCATTTGATAAAACAATTCTAGACGGTAATCAAACATTAACATTAGACGGATTAGCATCATTATCGCAAGGTGTGTACTTTGTACGTGTTAGTGCCTCTGGTTTAAATAATGTTACTAAGTTGATTAAACAATAGTATCTTATAATCAATTAAAAAAGCCTCGGGAATTTCCCGGGGCTTTTTTCGTTTTTAGTTGTTTATTTGCCAATTCATTTAGCATACTTTTTACTCATGAATAAAAATGCATTAATAGAATGTGTTCCTAATTTTAGCGAGGGTGTTGATTTAGGAATTATTAAACAAATAACCGACCAAATAGAATCGGTAGAAGGTGTAATGTTGTTAGACGTAGACCCAGGAAAAGCAACAAATAGAACAGTAGTAACATTTGTTGGCCATCCTAATGTTGTGATTGAGGCTGCTTATTTAGCCATAAAAAAAGCAGCCGAATTAATTGATATGAGTAAACATAAAGGCGAACATCCGCGTATGGGTGCTACTGATGTTTGTCCTTTAATTCCAGTGAGTGGCATTACCATGGAAGAGACCGTGGTATATGCTCAAAAATTAGGAAAAAGAGTTGGAGAGGAGCTTAATATTCCGGTTTATTTATACGAAGCAGCGCAACAAAATGAATCACGTAAAAACTTATCTGTAATTCGTGCCGGTGAGTACGAGGGATTTTTTGATAAAATTAAATTACCTGATTGGAAACCAGATTTTGGGCCAGCTGAGTTTAACGCCAAATGGGGCGGCACTGTTATTGGTGCGCGTGATTTTCTTATAGCTTATAACGTAAACTTAAACACAAAATCAGTACGTTTGGCTAATAGCGTAGCTTTTGATGTGCGTGAGGCTGGGCGTGTAAAACGTGAAGGAAACCCTGTAACTGGGAAAGTAGTAAAAGATGCAGATGGAAACGATGTGCGTATTCCAGGCACTTTAAAAGCTGTTAAAGCCATTGGATGGTTTATTGAAGAGTATAACGTTGCTCAAATTTCTATGAACTTAACCAACTATAAAATTACTTCCGTTCACCAAGCATTTGATGAAGTTTGCCGCAGTGCACAAAGTCGTGGTTTACGTGTAACTGGTAGCGAGTTGGTTGGACTGATTCCTTTAAGTGCTATGCTTGATGCAGGTAAACATTACCTACTAAAACAAAACAGAAGTATTGGTGTAAGCGAAAGTGAGCTAATTCACATTGCAGTTAAAAGTTTAGGCTTAGATGAATTAGCTCCTTTTGACCCTGAGAAAAAAATAATTGAATATAAATTACGTAAGGCTGAAAATGAACGTTTAATCCGTATGGATTTACGTGCATTTGCTGACGAAACTGCAAGCGAAAGTCCTGCCCCGGGCGGAGGAAGTATTAGTGCTTATGTAGGAAGTTTAGGTGCTGCTTTGGGTACTATGGTGGCCAACTTAAGTGCCGGAAAACGTGGTTGGGAAGAGAAGATTAACTTGTTTAGTAACCTTGCCGCACAAGGGCAACAGGTTAAAGATACCTTACTAACTTTAGTGGATGAAGATACCAATGCGTTTAATAAAATTATGCATGCTTTTGGTTTACCAAAAGGAACTGATGAGGAGAAAAAAGCAAGATCACAAGCCATAGAAGATGCCACAAAATATGCTTGCGATATTCCGTTTAAAGTAATGGAAACTGCATACAGTATTTTACCTATGTTGGCCGTAATGATTGAGCAAGGGAATCCTAATAGTATTACTGATGCAGGTGTAGGTGTATTGTGCGTTAAAACGGCTGTGCGTGGTGCATATTTTAATGTTCTGGTAAATGCGCAAGGATTAAAAGATCGGGCGTTTGCTGAAAACATAAAAGGCCGTGCAAAACAAATTTTAGATAAAAATCATGCAGAAGCAGATGCACTTGTTGCAAAGGTTGAAGCTGCAATTACTTAATTCAGTTAAGCATAAACAAAAATGCCACATCAAATTTGATGTGGCATTTTTGTTTTTAGGGCTTAAGTAACTTATTGTAGTTAGAAGAGAATGTTTCAATTGCCTTTCGTATCATTTTATCTTCGCTACTCAATACAGTGTAATAACCTTCATCGCGCCAAACTTGCCTTGCAATCATGGCCTTTAATAAAAGTCTTACGTGCTTTTCGGACTGCACAAGTTCTTGAGTCGAAAAATCGATGGTGCTATTTTGTTTGATGTAGTTAACAAACTTATTCCATAAAATATCGTTCACATAAAATGAAGCATTAAATGAAGCAGCATTTTTATATGTGGTAGTTAACGATTTACGGTTAGCATCCATGTAGTTATAGGTAAACCTACTTAATAAACTTTGCTCAAACAAAGCTGCATAAAATTTATTAATATAACTGGTATCAACTGCTACAAATACATCAGGCATAATTCCTCCACCGCCATAAACCGTTCTGCCTTTATCTGTTTTGTAAGTTGTACTGTCTGTAATTTTTAATTTAGTTTCATCATTCACCTCTCCATCTTCATATCTATTACTTATCTCATGTTCATATGCTTCAACACCATTAGTGTAATCTTTTTGTATACATCTTCCAGCAGGTGTGTAATAACGCGATACAGTTAATCTGATAGCAGAACCATCTTGTAATTGAAAAGGCTCTTGTACCAATCCTTTGCCAAAACTTCTTCTTCCTAAAATCACACCACGGTCCCAATCCTGCACAGCGCCACTTACTATCTCGCTTGCGCTTGCACTACCTTCATCAATTAAAACAATGAGTTTTCCTGATTCAAAATTACCGGGGTTTTCTGCTCTGTATTCTGCACGTCTTTGGGTTCTACCTTCGGTGTATACAATTAACTTTTTATCATTCAAAAACTCATCAGCAATATCGGTTGCAGCACTTAAATATCCCCCAGGATTATTGCGTAAATCCAAAACTAAGTTTTTCATTTGTTGTGACTGAAGTTTCTCCAATGCATCCACAAATTCTTGATGGGTGCTTGCTGCAAAACGTTCAATTTTAATATACCCTGTCTGGTTGTTCAACATCAAAGCGGCATCAACACTGTAAATTGGAATTTGCCCGCGCGAGATGTTATAACTGACTTTACGTTTACCATCAGGTCTAAACAACTGTACCAACACTTTTGTGCCTGCAGCCCCTCTTAGTAATTTAAATACCTGTTCGTTTTGAATACCAATACTTGCCACGTTTGCCGTATCAACCTTAATAATTCTGTCACCGGGTAAAATACCTACTTTAGATGCAGGACCATCCTTAAGCACGTTGGCTACCATAATGGTATCATCTAAAATACTAAACTCAATACCTACACCTTCAAAATTACCTTCTAAACCTTCGTTGGCTTGTTGTAAATCTTTTGCAGGGATGTATACACTGTGCGGGTCGAGTTGGGTTAATAACTCATTAATGGCGACCTCTTCAAGGCTGTCCACATCAACGGGATCTACATAAGCCTCGTTAATAATGTTTAGTATCTGCCCTAATTTATTTTTACTTTTAAATAAAAATGCACCACCATTTGTATCTGGTTTTAGCCACATGCCCATTATAATACCCACAACTATCAACAATGCGTATATAAACGGTTGCCAAATTGATTTGTTCATGTATGTTCTTCGTAATAGGATTCAAAGATAACAACCACATCAACGCAAAAAAGATTTTTATAATTGATTTTGTTCAATAAAATTAACTGATCAAGTTATGGCCACAAAAAAAACATCAGCAAAATCGGTGAAAGTAGCAGTTGAAAAAACTGTTAAGCAAGTTGCTGTTCATACAGATAAACGTACCACCGAGCAAACTTCTAAGCACAATCATTTAGAAAAAATGAGCACTAAACAGCTGCTTGCTAATATCAACAAAGAAGACCATAGCGTTCCTGTTGCGGTAAACAAAGCTATATCAAAGGTTAAAAATTTGGTTGATGCCGCTCACGAACGCATGAAAAAGGGGGGACGATTATTTTATATTGGTGCAGGTACAAGCGGCCGATTAGGTATAGTTGATGCAAGTGAATGTCCGCCAACTTTTGGTGTTCCATTCGATTTGGTTATTGGCTTAATTGCGGGTGGCGATAAAGCCATACGTAAAGCTGTAGAGTTTGCCGAAGATGATGAAAAACAAGGTTGGAAAGATCTAAAAGCACACAAAATTGGTAAAAAAGATGTGTTGATTGGTATTGCCGCAAGTGGCAGCACACCCTATGTTGTTGGTGCATTAAAAGAAGCGAATAAAGCTGGTGTTTTAACAGGGTGTATAGTTTGTAACAAAGGAAGCAAAGTAGCTGAGGCCGCGCAATACCCGGTTGAAGTGATAGTAGGCCCAGAGTTTGTTACAGGTAGTACACGTATGAAAAGTGGTACTGCACAAAAGCTGGTGTTAAATATGATTAGCACAAGTTTGATGATAAAATTGGGTAGGGTTAAAGGAAACAAAATGGTGGACATGACACCAACCAACAATAAACTCATTAAGCGCGGTGCAAAAATGATTATGGATGATTTAAAAGTTGATGAACCTAAAGCTACCTTACTTTTAAAAACATATGGAAATGTGCGTAAAGCAATTGCTGCTGTTAAAAAGTTAGATTTAACTAAAGACTAACCCGCTAAATCCCCTATATTTGCTAATAGCATGAAGGAACTGTTGGCCAAATATATTGCAGTAATTTTAACCAGTGCTGTAAAATACTTAATAGGTGTTTTTACGGCTATTGGTACTAATTTAAATTTCATTGAAACCTTATTGTGTACCGTTGGTGGTGGTATGGTAGGGGTTGTTGTTTATTTATATTTATGGGACGGAATTTTATTTTTATACCACAAAATACGACCACCGCAACCTAAAGTGCATAAGCCTGTAGGTAAGCATCGTAGAAGGCTTTTAAAGTTTATTATTAAGTACGAAATAGTAGGTATTGTAATTCTTACTCCTGTTTTATTATCTGTTCCGGTAGGTACAATTTTAGCTGCTGCTTTCGAAGAGAATAAATGGAAAATAAAACGCTATATGTTTTTTAGCTTTTTAGGCTGGACACTGCTTACCTATGGTTTGTATGCATTGCTAGGTGTTAAGCTAACCGACTTGTTTTAATACTCGCTTTTTTCAAGCAACTCATATAAAATTCCATCTTTTAAACCCGCACTTGGTGCAAACAGTTTTTCTATGTTTGCCCACTTTAATATTTTAAGGTATAGATAAGCCGAGTGCTCCATTACATCAGCCCTATCCGGATTTAGTTTATAGGTTTCTATCAGTTGCGTAATGCTCATTTTTTTGATGGTGTGATAAAACTTATCTAATTCATCAATGGTAATAGAAGGCTCTGTTAATGTTGGATTAATGATATTGGCTATTTTATTTATGGTGCCGCTTGTAGCAATGGCACGTGAGTGTTCAATGGCTTTGATGTGGTCTTTTACATAAGACTCCAATGCACTCCAATTTTCTTTTTTGATGGCATTATCTAATAACCTTACAGTACCAACATCAAAACTCACACTGTCGTAAGCTTTTAAATTTTGGATTACGGTCATCTCGGTGCTACCTCCGCCTACATCAATGGTTAAGTAATTATGGTCAGGTTTTAGGTAGCGTGTAATTGATTTTAGAATTAATTCTGATTCACGTTTACCATCAATAATATCAATGTTTAAATCAAATTCTTCAGCAACTTTTTCAACTATTTTTTGTCCATTTTTGGCTTCGCGCATTGCGCTGGTAGCACATGCCATGTAGCTGTTTACGCCAAATACTTCCATCATCAACTTAAAGGATTGCATAGCTTTGTAAAACATTTTACGTTTCTCCTTGCTAATCTTACCTCTATTAAAAGCGTCATCACCCAACCTAATAGGTATACGAACAAATTCTACTTTTTTAAACGGTTCTTGGGGATTGTCGTTTAGGCGTGCAATTTGTAATCTAACTGCGTTACTTCCAATATCTATTGCTGCAAATTTCACCTTGTGGTACTATTAAGTTGGTAGCACAAGTATATAGAATAACCCTAAATAATGATGTTATTTTTTTAACAAGTTAAACGGCCATGGTAAACGATTGGCAATTAATCTATGATAAGGAACTAATAATGCTCCAAACCCGCTAAAAAACCTTCCTACGCCTTCAATATCCGAGCCTTCAAAGTCTAGAACCATATTTTGTTCGCTGTTCTCAAATATTAATCTGTCAAACAAGAAGTACATTGCTCTCAAATCACGACCTTCGTCATTAGATGTACCGATCTGATAAATTAGCCTATTTTGATGAATATAAAAAGCGGCACATGCAACACAATTTCCTGTTTCATCTTTAACTTGTTTACAAGTTACAAATCCTCTTTTGTGCGCTACATCAAGCAGTTTATTTAAACGGTCATAATCTTCAACACTAACTTTTGCTGTATCGTTACCTTTATTTTCAATGTAAAATTTAACTACACTTTCGTGTGTGGTATCACTAATAGTTAAATCATTTTTTTTCGACTTATTTACATTACGCCTATTGTGGTCACTGAAACCTTTAAATAATTGCTCGTATGATTGATGTAAGTAAAGTAAATAGTTATTACGCCTCTTTAGCTCGAAATTCACTTTAGCACCACTATCATTTTTTTCATTCAAACAAACATTAATGTATTTGTAATCTGCTGGAATTGTTTGAAAAAACTCTGTAATGCCAGCTTGCAACTCATAACCTGCACTAATAAATATTCCTAGTTGTTGGGTAAAAAATGGTTGATAAGCCATCGTGAAAACTTTTTTCACCGTAGGCAATGGCATTACAGCATGATAGTCGCCAAGTATAACGGCATTCCAAGAAGGAGATGCGATATCAAGATACCAACTGTAGCCGTAAATAAGACTATTATTAGCATTTTTAATACACTCATCCCACTTAAACTTATCTATCTCTTCATGTTTATAGAATCTTATCAAATTCAGGTTTTTCGAATAAGTTACAAAATGCTTGTGCTATAGGGGGTAACACAAATGTATTATTATGCCACAAGGTTACATAATGTCCATTGTACTTTTTCGTCAAATTCAATAACTTTTCATTAAAATCCTCTATTTTTTGTGAGTCCCAGCTCAGATATTGAATAGCTGTGGTATCCATAAAACAAGTTGGATAACACAATAATGTTGTTGGTTTGTTTAGGGCTAAATCAAAAAAACAGAATGGGATGCAAGTGCTTGCCCTAAATCCTACTTGTTCTGCATAGGCCATGGTATAGTCTTCCTTAATGCCTGCCTGAATTAAATTGCGGTAAGTATCGGGCAAATTTATTTTTAAAAAATGTTGTCTGCTTTTTTCGATTTTTTGTGTGATGATATCACTTAACTCATTGCGCTCTTTAATAAAAGTGTTTAAATTTTGATTTGATGCATAGGAAGGATGTATTCCTATAAAATCACTGTTTTTATGCAGTTGTTTTATTAAATGTTTAAATGCAAAACTGTCAGTTTTTATATTCTTGTCGTAACCACCTTTGTTGCTCATTAAAACAAAATAACCTAATTTCCCTTTTACTGTTTTTTTAATAAAATCGTAAGTGTTGTATGGGTCTTGCTTGGTATTTAATGTTGATTTTAGTTGTAGGAGCATTGATTTAATATCGAGTTTTAAAATCGACTTGGCCAATTTTCCA
>JBFYQC010000257.1:0-5038 GCA_041302975.1 Bacteroidota bacterium | reverse complement strand
AATAACACCAGGGCGACAAGTTCCGGCAGCGCAACCGCACACCGAATTAAATACTAGTAATTTTGTTCCTGTATTATCAGTTAATTCGTGCTCAACCTCAGTGGCTGTCATTAAACTTTTAAAACCTACATTTTCTAATTGTTGGCGCATTGGCGCAACTAACATTTCTGGATATGGCATATTTTAATTTTTAATTTTTGGTGATTAATATTTAACAATTCAATCATCAAGCCAAAACAACTTGGCCTGCATAATTGTCATTAACATGTACAAAGGTAGAACATCCCTTGTTAACGTAAAATAAATTTTCATTATATCGTTATAAATACTACTTTCGCAATCCTTTAAGATTTAAATATTTATGTCTGAATCAACAACACGTTTACCTTACAAAGTAAAAGACATCTCACTATCAGAGTGGGGCCGTAAAGAAATTACACTTGCCGAAGCAGAAATGCCGGGCTTAATGGCCATTAGAAAAGAGTATGGCCCACAACAACCATTAAAAGGCGCACGCGTAGCTGGATGTTTACACATGACCATCCAAACTGCTGTTTTAATTGAAACATTAAAAGCTTTAGGTGCTGAAGTTACCTGGAGTTCATGCAATATCTTCTCAACTCAAGATCACGCTGCTGCTGCAATTGCTGCTGCAGGTATTCCTGTTTATGCATGGAAAGGTCAGAATGAAGAAGAATTTGATTGGTGTATCGAACAAACTTTAACTGCTTTCGAAGGTGGTAAAGCATTAAACATGATTTTAGATGATGGTGGCGATTTAACTAACATGGTTTTTGATCGTTATCCTGAGTTAACTAAAGACATTAAAGGTTTATCTGAAGAAACCACAACAGGTGTTCATCGTTTATACGAGCGCATGAAGAAAGGTACTTTAGTTATGCCGGCTATCAACGTTAACGACTCAGTTACTAAATCTAAATTTGATAACAAATACGGCTGTAAAGAATCTTTAGTTGATGCTATTCGCAGAGCAACTGATATTATGATGGCAGGTAAAGTTGCTGTAGTGGCCGGTTACGGTGATGTAGGAAAAGGTTCAGCCGAATCATTACGTGGTGCAGGTGCACGCGTATTGGTTACTGAAATTGATCCTATTTGTGCTTTACAAGCTGCAATGGATGGTTTTGAAGTGGTAACTATGGAAGATGCTTGTACCCGTGCTAATATTTTTGTTACAGCTACAGGTAATGTTAATATTATTACCGATCGTCACTTTAAAACGATGCGCGATAAATCTATTGTTTGTAACATTGGTCATTTCGATAACGAAATTGATATGGCTTGGTTAAACAAAAATCACGGCTCAACTAAAAATACCATCAAACCACAAGTTGATATTTACAACGTAGATGGTCATGAGGTAATTATCTTGGCTGAAGGTCGTTTAGTAAACCTAGGTTGTGCAATGGGGCATCCATCGTTTGTTATGAGTAATTCATTCTCAAACCAAACTTTGGCACAAATTGAATTGTGGAACCATAGCGACAAATACGAAAACAAAGTATACGTATTACCTAAACATTTAGATGAGAAAGTAGCATTTTTACACCTTGAACACATTGGTGCTAAATTAACGGTGTTGCGTCCTGATCAAGCTGATTACATCGGTGTGAAAATGGAAGGTCCGTTTAAGGCTGAAATGTACAGATACTAAGTATAAATTCGAAAACGAAATTTAAACATATACTAACTAAGGAGGCTGTTTCTTAATTGAGGCAGCCTCTTTTTTATTAGCGCGCCACGTGTGAAAGAAATACGCTTGTTGGTAACACCACTCGCACAAGTGATTACTTTTTTGTTTAAAACTATTTTGGTTTGTTCGGGGTTGATTTTCCATCTTCGCAAAACACATGCACGATCCATCAACAAACTTAAACAATACTCCATTTGACGAATCTAATTCGCATTTTAAATTGGCATTTGATGCCTTGGAGTATACCGATGAATGTTTGTTTATAACAGGAAAAGCAGGCACCGGAAAATCAACTTTACTAAGGCACTTTGTAGCGAATACAAAAAAAACATGTGTGGTGCTTGCGCCTACTGGTATTGCAGCGATTAATGTTGGAGGCGTTACTATTCATTCATTTTTTAGGTTACCATTCAGGCCAATAGTTGAAGGCGATGAAGAAATTCAAAGGTTTCCTCGTAGTTCTGAAAAATTCAAAATTATCAATAAAACGGATGTATTCATTATTGATGAAGTATCGATGTTACGTGCTGATATAATTGATGCCATCGACCAAACCTTACGCCTAAACAGCGAGTACCCTGATAAACCTTTTGGTGGCAAACAAATGATATTTTTTGGCGATTTGTTTCAGTTGGAGCCGGTGGTGCAAAATAATGAAGTAGAACGATATTTATTTAACGAGTACTATAACAGCCATTACTTTTTTGATGCGCGTGTATTCAGACAAGTACATATGCATTGTATTGAATTGCGTAAAATATACCGCCAAACAGATCCGGATTTTATTCATATTCTAGATGTAATTAGATTGAATAAGGCAGATGAAGTAGAGTTAGCTCAATTAAATAAACGTGTTGATAGAAAGTTTGTGCCAACAGCTGATGATACTTATGTTACATTATCAACCCGAAATAGTGTGGCAGCCGGTATTAATGAGTTTGAGTTGGTAAAAATTAAACAACCTGAGTTTATTTACCGTGGCGAAATTGATGGTGAATTTAATACCAAACAATTACCTACAGAGAGTACTTTGGTTTTTAAAGTTGGTGCTCAGGTTATCTTTATCAAAAATAATTTAGATGGCAAATGGGTAAATGGTACCATTGGTAAAATACATGCTTTAGCAGAGGATAAAATTGAGGTGATTTTACCTAATGGAAACATAGAAGAAGTAAGCCGCGAAACTTGGGAGAATAAAAGGTATTATTGGGATGCCGTGAACCGCAGGGTTAAAAGTGAAGTAGTGGGTACATTTAAACAGTACCCTATAAAATTAGCATGGGCCATAACCATACATAAAAGTCAGGGTTTAACTTTTGATAAAGTAATATTGGAATTAAGTGGCGGTACTTTTGCACATGGACAATTGTATGTGGCGTTAAGTCGCTGCCGCACTCTAGAAGGAATGATTTTACGCGAACCCATCAAACAAAAAGATATCATTATTGACGAGCGCGTAGTAAGGTTTGCGCGTAATTATGCAAGTTTAGAAGATGCGTAAATTTTTAAAATTAATGTTACAAATGATATAAAACTTGTATCACAAAACATTATCAGAAATAAAAGATGACTTTTAATAAACGTATTTTCTATTTATGTATTTTGGTGTGGATTTGCTCATGTAAATCCAAACTAAAATCTGAAATAATTGAATTGGGTACTTATAAAACCAAACCATTTGGTAGAGTTGAGTGGTTGATGCACAAATTGGTGTATAATGAGGGCTTTATTAAAGGACAAGAGTTAACACTAAATGCCGACTCTACTTATACTTTAAAATCTTGTGGTGGTATTGGTTCCGGTACATTTTATATCCAATCAGATTCATTGGTATTCAGAGAGGTAAAACTGTATCTGTATAAAAATGAGAAAACAACCATACTGGATACTCCACATATTTATTCTTATCATATATTGGATAATAATGTTCTTGAAAGAAGAGATTATGCAAGAGTTATCTTAACAAATAAAAGGATACGGGTTGTTGACCGTTTGATAAAAACCAGGGAGTAATTCATTCATCATTGCTTTGCTTAACCAAAGGAAAAGTTTGCCTAAACTTTAAGTAGCATACTTTTTTCGAGGGTATAATGTGATCAAAAAAGGGCAAAAAAAAAGGTCGCAACCTTGTTACAACCTTTTTTATCCGAGTCTGGCTAACTATTTACCTGACTCGTTCACACTTTTTGCGCTAGTTTGCTGGTCTTCGTTCATCATGTTATAACCAATTAAGGCCATTGCTGCCACCCAACCTAAAACTATTGCTACAACTAAAATCCTACTTGTTTTCATAGTAGTAACCCTTTGTTGCTGCAAATTTCAACAATATTATTGGTAATCAGGTAGGTGTAATGACAAACGGTGGATAACTAATGATTAATAAAAGATTAAAAAAACTAACAACGTGCATTTTTAGGTTTTTTTAAGAAAAAAAAACCTAAGTGCGACATTTTTTTTGGTAATTAAACTGCACGGTAATTTCCGTTTAAAAAGTCGTTGTAGGCTAGTGCTATACCTTCTTCTAAGCTTATTTTGGGTTGCCACCCCATTTTTCTTAGTTTAGTGGCATCCATCAGCTTTCGGGGGGTTCCGTCCGGTTTAGTCGTATCAAATCTTATCTCTCCTTTGTAACCTGTCACCTTTTTAATTACTTCAATCAAATCTTTAATAGAAATATCTTCGCCACAACCAACATTCACAAACTGTTTTTCATTGTATTCCTGCATTAACAAATAACAAGCATCAGCCAAATCATCAACAAATAAAAACTCTCTTAAAGGTGTGCCGGTTCCCCAGGCTTCAATAAACGGAGCATTGTTTTCTTTTGCTTCGTGTAACCTACGAATAAGTGCAGGCAACACATGCGAGTGATTAGGGTGATAATTATCGCCATAACCGTATAAGTTAGTTGGCATTACCGAAATAAAATTACATCCGTATTGATCTCGGTAGCTTTCGCACAACTTAATACCTGCAATTTTTGCAATGGCATAAGGTTCGTTGGTGTATTCTAATTCTCCAGTAAGTAAGTAGTCTTCTTTTAATGGTTGAGGTGCAAGTTTCGGGTAGATGCATGATGAACCAAAAAACATTAATTTTTTAACTTTATTTATGTATGCATGATGAATGATATTAGATTCAATCATCAGGTTCAGATAAATAAAATCAGCACGGTAGGTATTGTTAGCCACTATGCCGCCTACTTTGGCTGCAGCTAAAAAAACATATTCAGGTTTTTCTTGTGCAAAAAAGTCAGCTACAGCTTGTTGGTTAGTTAAATCTAATTCGGCACTGGTTTTTACAATAATGTTTTCAAAACCCTCG
>JBFYQC010000256.1:0-3395 GCA_041302975.1 Bacteroidota bacterium | reverse complement strand
CTCTGCGTTTATATTTGAATCATGCAATATAACAAAGTAACCGAAACGCAAATAAAAACCTTTCAGCAAATAGTTGGGCAACCGTTTGTCATTATTATTGATGAGGATAAGGCCGTTTATGCGCAAGACCACACGGAAGATTTGTACTATATGCCTGAAGTAGTTGTTAGGCCTAAAACAGCGGAAGAAGTTGCTGCTATTGTTAAAGTATGCTATGAGTATAATATTCCAATCACACCTCGTGGTGCAGGTACTGGTTTAAGTGGAGGAGCTTTGCCAATTTATGGCGGTGTAGTAATAGCTACAAGTCGTATGAACGAAATTCTTAACATTGATGAGCGTAATTTTCAAGTTACCATTGAACCAGGTGTGATTAATGAAAATTTGCAACAAGCAGTTAAGGAAAAAGGATTGTTTTATCCGCCTGATCCTGCAAGTAAAGGCAGTTGTTTTTTAGGTGGAAATATTGCGCATGCAAGTGGCGGTCCGCGTGCATTAAAGTATGGTACGACCCGCGATTATGTGCTCAATTTAGAAGTGGTTTTACCAACTGGTGAAATTATTTGGACTGGAGCAAATACGCTTAAATACTCTACTGGATATAACCTTACTCACTTATTTGTTGGTAGTGAAGGAACTTTGGGTATTGTTACTAAAATGGTTTTAAAACTTATCCCGCATCCGCAACAAACATTATTAATGTTGGCTCCGTTCTCATCACCCGAAAAAGCATGTGAAGCAGTAAATGGAATTTTTATAGCAGGTGGCAATCCAAGTGCTTGCGAGTTTATAGAGCCAGAAGGATTTAGACTTTCGGCTGATATGCTGAACATCAATTTTACTATTGATGATGGAGTTGAAGCGTATTTGTTGATTGAGGTTGATGGAAATAATATCGATGCTATGCTAGCCGAATGTGAGCTAATAAGTAATGTGCTTTATGCACATGAAAGTGGTGAAGTTTTGTTTGCACAAACAGCAGATGAAAAAGAGTACTTTTGGAAGTTGCGCAGAAGCATAGGAGAAGCAACCAAACACAACAATACATACAAAGAAGAAGATACCGTTGTTCCACGTGCCGAGTTACCTAAGTTATTTAGTGGAGTGAAAGCCATAGGTAATAAATATGGTTTTAGAACAGTGTGTTATGGGCATGCCGGTGACGGAAACCTTCACGTAAATATTCTTAAAGATGATTTAACAGAAGAGTTCTGGAACACTACTTTACAAGATGCCATAGTTGAGATTTTCACCTTGTGTAAAGAATTGAAAGGAACAATTAGCGGGGAGCATGGAATAGGCCTGGTACAAAAGCCATACATGAAAGTGGTAATGCAGGACGTTCAATTGGAATTGATGCGTAAAATTAAATTGGCTTTTGATCCCAAGGGGTTATTAAATCCTGGAAAAATATTTTAAAGGGTAAAGTTCACTAAAACATAATGGCAATAAAAAAGGCATTCGC
Organism: Bacteroidota bacterium; assembly: GCA_041302975.1. GTDB lineage: Bacteria > Bacteroidota > Bacteroidia > UKL13-3 > UKL13-3 > UBA6183. Next base: position 1,930 of record JBFYQC010000256.1, on the reverse strand, counting down.
GATAAACGAATGCCTTTTTTTATATTATCATAAGGTTGATTACTCAACAATAAATTTACGGGTAACCTTAAAGTCGCCTGCTTCAACAGTGTAGAAATAGATACCTGCTTTAGCGCTTGCCATGTTTACGTCAAAGTTGTTAACACCTGCAGGGCTGTTGGCAAAAGTATTACTGTAAACAGTTTGTCCAATCATATTAACCACACTGATTTTAACATCTGAGCTACGGTTTAATTTAACCGGTACAGTGGTATTTACATCAAATGGATTAGGGAAATTTTGCTCTAATGAGAACAAATCGTTGGCTTCATTTAAACCTACTACATTTTTGTCGAAAATGTCTTCAACTGGAATTTGGTAGTAAACGATATCGTAAGGACCTACTTTCTCTGCATTATTTGTTGCATCATAAAATCCTTGATTCTTGGTGTTCATAAAAGTTAAATGAAGGTTAGTGCTACAATCAGCTGCAACACTTGCAAATGCTTGCTCTTCATTTAAGCCCATAGTAGCAGTAATGTTAACTGGAGCTAACCAAGTTAAACCATTGTCGATAGAAGCCGCTACATAAATGTCGTAAAATGCCTGACCTTGTTGGTCTAAATCATTATCAGTTAAACCTTGGTAAACAACGTAAATTGTATCACCACTATTAACAGCATAAGGTGCAGTTGCCAACTTACTTAAGTTGCCATATCTGGTTCTGTCGTTAATTACTTCTCCAACTGTTAATGTTTCGTCAGCATCAGTTGGATCTTCTGGTGAGTATCCTGCTAATAGTAGAGAATCAGGACGGCCTTCGTACCAATGTGCAATTGTATTTTGGCCAGGGAAATAGCTAAAAGTAGTATTACCGTTAGTTGTATCATTATCAAACATACGTCCGTACGACCAGAAGCAATGAGCATTACCTGTTGCATCTAAAGTTACAGACAATGCACCGTCAGTACTGTATGGAGTATCCAACACTAATTGGCGGTAATTAAATGCAGGCACTGGAAACGAATCTATAATAGTTTTAGTCCATGTTGATCCATTATCAGCAGATTTCCATAAAGCAATATCATCTGTTAATCCACCCATTAAAATGGCCACATTGTTACCTTTAGCATCGATAGAATAGTTATCACCACCACCAGCATAATAACGTGTGCTATCATAACCTGGTAAAGTTTGGTTAACAACATCCCAAGTATTGGTACGTAAATTTAAACGTGAATATACTTGTGGTGCGCGCACTCCATTTAAAGTTACGCGGCCAGGTTGGCGGCTAGATGAATCTGTATATGAAGCAATAACAATCATATAATCACCAGATACAGCTGTACGTGGCCACAATACACCAGGTAAAGTTTTTGTTGTATCTAAAGCGCTTACTCCAGTCCAAGAGTTAGAACCAATAGATCCGTTGGTATTAAACATCATACCACCAGAATATCCATCAGAATCTACTTTGTGAGAAAAAATGATTTCGTTTCCAGATGTTGGGTCGTAATCAAAATTAGGATATCCTGTTCTTCTGTTTTCAACCCTATTTTTTGAAACCGTGCCCCAAGCTGTTCCGTCAAAGTGATTGTATCCTGTTCCTCGCCCTTGGTATCCTGTTCCGGGTCCATCAGATGAAGTAGTCCAAATTACAGATTTTTTACCATTAGGATAAGTAATGATACGTCTATATGTAGAAGCATTGGTTGGGCGATCGAATTCAGTTTGGCCAACAACAACCCAAGTAGAGTTTTTGCCGTAACCTTTACCTGTTAGGCCAACTCTGCTAGTAACTTGACGGTTAATAACGGGTGACGCAGGAGTGCAGTCAGTTAATTGCTTACTGGTTGTTTTGGATTGATTTCCCAAATCCCCCATCTGAGGTGCCTGAGCATTAGCTACAATATTTGCAGCCAATAATCCTAGTAAGTAGATTTTTTTCATT
>JBFYQC010000255.1:0-3493 GCA_041302975.1 Bacteroidota bacterium | reverse complement strand
GTATGGGTAGTATTGAGGCCATGAAAGAAGGCAGCAAAGACCGTTATTTCCAAGATGCAGAAGAAGAAATTGCCAAGTTAGTACCAGAAGGTATTGTGGGCATGGTAGCATACAAAGGCAGTTTAAAAGATGTAATCTATCAGTTTACTGGAGGATTACGTGCAGGTATGGGTTATGTGGGTGCTAAAAACATTACCGAATTGCAAAAAGCTAAGTTTGTAAAAATAACAGGTGCAGGTGCAAAAGAAAGCCACGCACACGATATTACCATCACCAAAGAAGCTCCGAACTACAGTAAAAAATAACTAGTATTTTCTATAACACAAGGCCGTCCAAATTGGATGGCCTTTTTTGTTTAAACAGCACTGAAAGTGCGAAATACAACTGCGAGTTGGTGAAACCTCTCGCTAACTAAAGATATTAACTAAAATCTTTTTTATATCTTACCTCGCAAATACAATGCGAAGCGAAGGCATAACTTTGAACCCAATTATGAGCACCGATTACAACCAATTATTTCAGCAAGAGTTTACCAAACTTAACCCCGAGCAACAAGCTGCTGTTACCACCACTGAAGGTCCGGTGCTGGTTATTGCCGGCCCGGGCACAGGTAAAACGCAAATTTTGGCCGCACGTATTGCCAACATCATTAGCATTGCCGATAATAAGGCTGAAGATGTATTGTGTTTAACCTACACCGATGCGGGTGCTATTGCCATGCGTAAACGTTTGTTGCAATTTATTGGTCCTGATGCATACAAGGTTGAAGTGCAAACTTTCCACGCATTTTGTAACATGGTTATTCAAGAAAACCTCGACCATTTTGGGTTACGTGGATTGGATGCCATAAGTGAGTTGGAACAAATAGAATTTGTGCATCAAATCATAGATGTTTTTCCTAAAAATCACCCATTAAAAAGATATACGGGCGATGTGTACTACGAAACCAAAAAGTTATTGGGTTTGTATGAGCAAATGAAACGGGAAAATTGGTCTGCTGTATACATACATCAACAAGTTGATTTGTATTTAGAAGACATTAAAACGCGTGACGAATACATCTATAAAAAAACAACTAAATACGGTAAGGCGGGTGAGTTAAAACAAAAGGTGTATGATGCCGAAGTAAATCGCATGGTGCAGTTAAAAGCTGCTGCCGATACGTTTGATACCTATCAAAACTTATTGAAAAAACATGGCCGTTACGATTTTGCTGATATGATTTTATGGGTGATTGATGCGTTTAAACAAAAGCCCGATATGTTAAGTCAGTACCAAGAAAAGTACCAATATTTTTTGGTAGATGAATACCAAGATACAAGCGGTGCACAAAACGAAGTATTGCAATTATTAATTCAGTATTGGGATAGCCCAAATGTATTTTGTGTGGGCGATGATGATCAATCCATATACCGATTTCAGGGAGCCAATGTGGAGAATATACAACACTTTAAAAAGTTGTATCAACCACAAGGATTAACAGAAATTTCGTTGGTAGAAAACTACCGCAGTACCCAATATATTTTAGATGCAGCCAAAGCATTAATCAGCAACAATAAAGTTAGGCTCGACCCAAATAAAACTTTAGTTGCTAAAAATGTTGCACTGTCTAACTTAACCATCAAACCAACCTTACTGGAGTATTATAATTTGGCGCATGAAGCAGTTGGTATTGCACAACAAATTGAACGCTTAAAACAACAAGGCACCAAACTTAGCGAGATAGCCGTAATATACCGTAAACATGCGCAAGCAGAGGATATTATTAAATACCTTCAAGCTAAAAATATTGGCGTTAATACCAAAAAGAAGGTGGACATTTTGCATGAGCCTTTGATAAAAAAGGTTGTACAAATGTTGCGTTATGTATCGGCCGAAAATCATAAAGCCAATACAGGCGAAGCATTTATTTATGAGCTGTTGCATTTCGATTTTTTTAAAATTCCTCCTATAGAAATTGCACGCATATCGGTAAATGTGTCGAGCAAAAATTTTAGCGAACGAAAAACCACCTGGCGCGAAGAAATTCGCAACGCCATTCGTAAAAAACCTACCGATTTATTTACGCAAGAATTGCAACAAGGCAAAGAATTGGCTTATGCATCAAAAATTATAGAAGGTTGGATACGTGATGGAATAAACTTAACCACGCAACAATTAATTGAACGTATTATAAACGAAAGTGGTTTATTGGCGCAATGTTTAACAGGAGCTGATAAACGCTGGAACATGCAATTGTTGCATACCTTTTTTGATTTTGTAAAAAACGAATGCAGCCGTAAGCCTAAAACTACGGTTAAGCAGTTGCTGGAAACCATCGATTTAATGATGAGTCAAAAGGTGGCCTTATCGGCACAACTTATTGCCTTTGCAGAGGATGGTGTGAATTTCCTCACGGCACATTCATCAAAAGGGTTGGAGTTTGAACACGTATTTATGATGGGTTGCACCACCAAGGCTTGGGAAAAATCAGCCAATAATTTCGATTTTAAATTACCCGATAATATTTTTACGGATGCTGAAAATGTTTCGGGTGAAGACGAAGATGCAGAAAGCCGCAGGTTGTTTTATGTGGGCATGACCCGTGCAAAACGTGAGTTACACATTAGCTACGCTAAGTTTGATAACAATGGAAAAGATCTAGAAAAAAGCAGGTTTGTGGCCGAGTTAGAAACACATGCACAGCTACAAACACAGTTTGTTTCGTTACCTGATGAAGCGTTGGTTGACTTTACCTTACAGGTGTTGCAAAGTTTAAAAGCACAAGCTCCTGCAAGTTTATTTGATAACGAATTTGTAGATGAATTGCTGCAGAAATACTCGTTAAGTGTTACGCATTTAAACAACTATTTAAAATGCCCTACCGCATTTTATTTTAACAATTTAATTCGTGTGCCGGCACCATTAAGTGCGGCCATGACTTTTGGTAGCGCAGTGCATTATGCTCTGGAAATGTTGTTCAGAAACATGAATGCAAAAACTGAAAAGGAGTTTGGTGCTGTTGAAGAGTTTATGAAAGATTTTAAATGGTACATGCGCAGGTTTGAAGATGCATTTACTGAAACTGAATACAAACGCAGAATAGAATATGGCGATGAAATATTGCCTAAGTTTTATGATAAATACATTGGTCAGTGGAATAAAATAACCAGCATAGAGCGCAGTTACCGAAATGTGGTAATGGATGGCGTGCCTTTAAATGGTAAGTTAGATAAAATTGAATTTGATGGGAACAACGTAAATGTGGTTGATTATAAAACTGGTCAGTTTGAACGTGCCAAAACAAAGTTTGGCCCACCAAATTTAGAGCGGGCAGAGAAGGCAAAAGCCGAAGACAAAGACGTAAAATTTGAAGATGAATTTGGTGGCGACTATTGGCGTCAGGCTGTGTTTTATAAAATATTAATAGATGCGGATAAAAATACAACCTGGCAAATGCAAAGTGCCGAGTTTGATTTTGTAGAACCCGATAAAGCCACAGGAGAATACATAA
>JBFYQC010000254.1:0-3796 GCA_041302975.1 Bacteroidota bacterium | reverse complement strand
TTTAACGATCCAATTTATAACACCATAACCAATACCGTTCCGGCAGGAGAGAGCCTTACATGGTCGATGGCCAAACAATCGGGTAAGTTTGAAGGTGTTTTGCGTTACCCAGCCGAAGGCGATCAATACGAAAAAGATAAAATGAATGCGCTGGGGTTATAGGATAAATCTTGAAACCTAAATTAGTTAAATTCAATCACTATCCGATTTTCTTAAATCAATCTTTTTTTGTGCATATTTGTTAACTGTTCAGTGCGCATCAAACCTACACATATAACCACCTTTGTATTGCTCGTTTCGCTGAGCATTATTACCTTTTTTAATTTGTTTTGTGGTGATGCAGATAAAAAATCAACCACTGAAAATACTTACCTAAACCACAACGATACCGTAAAATATGTAGGCATGGAAACCTGCCGCAGTTGCCACAACGATATTTATAAAACATTTATCGAAACAGGAATGGGTCAGTCGTTTAACGTGGCTACCAAGCAAAAATCTGCTGCTAAGTTTGGCAAACACCAATTGGTTCACGATAAATTTAATAACCTGAGTTATTACCCATATTTTTTAAACGACACCATGTACATCATGGAGTTTAGGCTTGAAGGAAAAGATACGGTACATAAGCGTATTGAGCGTGTTGATTATATTGTAGGAAGTGGTCAGCATACCAATTCGCACATGATGGAGGTAAATGGTTTTGTTTACCAAATGCCATTAACCTGGTATGCACAAAAAGGTAAATGGGATTTGCCTCCAGGTTTTGAAAACGGACAAAACGTGCGCTTTAACCGTGCCATTGGTTTAGAGTGTATGAGTTGCCACAATGCCATGCCAACTTTCGTTCAAAATAGCACTAATAAGTTTATCTCCATACCTAAAGGTATTGATTGCGAGAGGTGTCACGGTCCGGGCGAGTTACATGTAAAAGAAAAACTTGCCGGCAATATTGTAGACACAGCCACGCAAATAGATTACACCATTGTAAATCCTAAAAAACTTCCGTGGGATTTGCAGATAGATGTTTGTCAGCGTTGCCACTTGCAAGGTAATGCCGTACTTAAAAACGATAAGGAATTTACCGATTTTAGGCCGGGTAAACGATTGGGCGATTACATTGATATTTATATGCCTAAATTTAAAGGTCGTGATGATGAATTTATTATGGCCTCGCATGCCCAACGTTTGCAAATGAGTAAATGTTTTTTAGGAGGCAATCAGCATACCAATAAATTAACTTGTATTAGTTGCCATAATCCGCATGTGAGTGTTAAAGTAACAGGTACGCAAATTTTTAACAAAAGCTGTAATTCTTGTCACAGTGCCCAACAAAAAAACTATTGCACCGAATCACCTGCTAAAATAAAGTTGTCTAACAACAACTGTGTAAGTTGCCACATGCCTAAATCAGGCACAATAGATATTCCGCATGTAACAGTAACCGATCATTGGATTCGTATTCCGGCTACACAAAAAGCAAAAGAAGCAGCAAAAGAATTTGCCGGTATTTATTGCATCAACAATCCTGAAAGCGATATAGAAACACGAGGTAAGGCTTATTTAGGTTATTTCGAAAAGTTTAGTGGCGAGAAATCATCAATGGATAGTGCAGATAAATACTTGAGCATCACACAAAATCAACCCAACACCATTGATGCTTGGATACACTTGTGGTACTTGAAGCAAGATTATGCCAGCATTATAAAAAAAGCAGCTACACTTAAACCAAACGATCAAACCAAACCATGGTTATGTTACCGCATTGGCCGTGCTTATTACAATAACAATAACTTTAATCTAGCCGAAGGTTGGTATAAAAAGGCAGTGGAGTTGGCTCCAGAAAACTTAGATTTTATAAATGCTTTAGGTGCTTTATATGTACAGGTTGACGAAAACGAAAAAGCCATTAGAACCTTGGAAATCAGTTTAAGTAAAAATCCTAAACAACCCGAACCACTTACTAATTTAGGTTTTGTGTATGCCAAACAACAACAGTTTGATAAAGCATTATTATATTACAATAAAGCCATTACACTTGATCCCGACTTTGAGCAAGCTTTGTTAAATAAAGCTGGGGTATTAAACAGTACCGGACAAAAAGTGGCCACCAAACAATTGTTGCAGCGTTTATTAAAGATAAATCCAAACAATGTATTGGTAAAACAACTCTTGCAACAGATGTAGAAACATCAACCAAAATTGTTATGTTCGCAAGCATATGAATGCGGCCGGTAAAGGAAAACCAAAATCAAAACCCAAATCAAAAACATTTAAAACAGCGTTGTTTATTACGTTGGGTGTTTTTTTATTGTTGATGATAGCTGCCGGCATCAAGATTTATGAAGATGTTTTAGCTGATAACATAAACCTAGAACCCAACCAAAATGGATATGTGTTGGTATACAGCAATAAATCTATTGAAGAAAATGCAGCGCTGATTAAACAAGCTGAACTTTTAAATAACACAGATGCTTTTTTCCGATTTGCTAATTTAACAGGTTATGCTTCGCTGATAAAACCCGGAAGGTATGCAGTTACAGATGGTATGAATAATTTGGAGTTACTACGCTTAATGGTAAGTGGCAAACAAACTCCTCTTGATGTAACTTTTAAATACGCGCAACGCAAAGAGGATTTAGTTTCGTTTTGGGCTAATCAATTGGAAGCTGATAGCACAGAATTATTACGTTTACTAAACGATTCGGCTTACTGCGCATCTGCTGGGTTTAACACCGAAAACATGGTATCGCTTTTTATTCCAAACACATATAATTTTTATTGGACAACTTCAGCGCAAAAACTACTAAAGCGCATAGAAACAGAATATGCTAATTTTTGGAATACAGACCGAACCGCAAAATTACAACGCACTAAATTAACCAAAGCAGAGGTAAGTGTGTTGGCTTCTATTGTGCAAAAAGAAACTTATATGACTGATGAAATGCCGGTGGTTGCAGGTGCTTACATCAATAGGTTGCGTTTGGGTATGCCCTTGCAAGCTGATCCCACCATTATTTTTGCCATAAATGACAATACCATAAAACGTGTAGCAGGAGAGATGTTAAACATCCAATCGCCATACAATACCTATAGAAACAAAGGATTACCTCCTGGCCCCATTTGCGTGCCAGGTAAGGCTGCGCTTGATGCGGTTTTGAATTTTAAAGAACATAAGTTTATATACTTTTGTGCCAAGGAAGATTTTAGCGGTTATCACAACTTTGCTGCTAATTTTGCCCAGCACCAAATAAATGCCCGTAAGTACCAGAAAGAACTGAACAAACGTGGTGTTAAATAACAACTCCTTTAACTTTAGCCAAGTTAATAGTAGGGTGGAGATAAACAGTAAGACCTAATCTTAAAACAAAATAATAACAGTGAAAAAACACATCGAATTTTTTGCGAGATACATCGGATTTTGGATGGTGATGTTCGCATTGATGCGCTTTTTGTTCATTATGTTTAATGGCAAAATTGCATCAACCATGCCTTTTAAAGAGTTGGCCATGTCGTTTGTACATGGCTTGCGTTTAGACTTGTCAACTTCGGCTTACCTGAGTGTAATACCGTTTTTTTTATGGTTAATAGCCCAATACGTAAAAGTAAAGTGGGTTGATTACCTATTTACCTTTTACAATTTTATAGTATTGCTTGCAGTGGCAGTACTTACCATTATTGATGCAGAATTGTATGCATTTTGGGGACAAAAACTAAATGCCTATGCATCATCATTTGCTAAATTCCCTAAAGAGATGTTTAGTTTCAGTAGCGGTATTTCGTGGGGTAAAATTGT
>JBFYQC010000253.1:0-7262 GCA_041302975.1 Bacteroidota bacterium | reverse complement strand
AGTTACAAGTTCATTGTTACAGTTAGTAGGACAAAAAGAACTATTAAAAAAAATGGGAGAAATATCTCGTAAAATTGTTAACGAAAACTATGATATTAACAAGATAATCAACAAACAACTTAACCTTATTAATACCACTGAAAATTTGGACAGTTCAGTTACTAAAAGCAATTACAAAATGAGTTTTTTAACGAACATAATTTTTCAATTACAGGGGCTACCTATAAACAAGGCTACTAAAGATTTAGAACAGATATTTACTATGTCAGTTCTAGATAAAAAAGAGTGGATTGAAAAGAAAAAATGGGAAATGGTTCGCCATCATTTCAATAATAATGAGACTTACCGCAAACTAGTTGGAGAACACATTCCGAATAAATGGTCTGATTTACCATTTATTACCAAACAAACACTGCAGGGCGACCTTCAATCACTGATAAGCAAACCCTACCAAAAAGAAGAAGTTTATGTGGGCAATACCTCGGGGTCTTCCGGTCATCCATTTTATTTTGCCAAAGACAAATACACACATGCATTAACATGGGCGTACATTCGAAAAATGTACTCATTATACGACATCAATCCATATAATTTACAAGCTAGGTTTTATGGAATACCGCTAGAAAAGTGGGGATACAGAAAAGAAAAACTAAAGGATTTTTTATTGCGAAGAGAACGGTTTTCAGTTTTCGACTTATCAGATGAAAATATAGCCAGATATGTAGAAAGATTTAAAAAGAAAAAGTTTAATTACATATATGGATACACCAATTCCATTGTCTTATTCTCTAGATATCTGATCAAAAACAGCATAAAACTAAAAGATTTGTGCCCATCATTAAAGGTGTGCATTGTAACCTCCGAGTTGTGCACAAACGAGGATAAAACTTTGATAGAACAAGCCATTGGTGTGCCCGTTATTAGAGAATATGGTGCATCTGAATTGTGTTTGATTGCATTTGATTTGCCTGAGGGAAAATGGTTATTGAATAACTCCACCATTTTAGTGGAGACTACGCCAAAAGAGTATGGAGGAAAAATATATTGTACTTCATTATTCAACAGAGCATTTCCAATGATTAGATATGAAATTGGTGATATCGGAAAAATTGAGAGTGATGAAGAAAGTGGTCATCAATATTTAGTTGAGTTATTGGGACGGACCAACGATAATATCATTTTACCAAGCGGAAAAGTTTCACCGGGTTTAACCTTCTATTACATTTCAAGAAGTATACTCGAATCGAGCGGTGTATTAAAAGAGTTTATCATTAAACAAACAGCTTTAAACGAATTTATATTTGAAGTAGTTTCTGATGCAGAACTATCTGATGATATTTTAGAGGACATCAAGAAAAAAGCAGAGTTATATTTAGAAAGTGGACTTAGTATTAAAATCATTAGAAAAGATTTTATCGAACGACCATCATCAGGAAAAATAAAACATTTTTATTCTCAATTAAATTGAACGAAAAAAAAATAACCATACTCACCCAATACTTTCCACCAGAAATGGGCGCACCACAGAGTAGGTTGTGGGAAACAGCGGTGGGCTTAAAAAAGCGTGGATGGCAAGTACACATCATTACTGCTATGCCCAATTACCCAACGGGTAAAATATTTGATGCGTACAAAGGTAGAATATATCATGATGAAATATTAGAAGGCATCACCATTCAACGTTTTTGGTTGTATGCATCCAACTCTAAGAAAACCATTCCACGCATCATCAATATGCTTAGTTTTTCGTGGATGTGTTTATTTGCATGGTTCAAACTTGTTCGTATCAGACCCAATTATATCATGACAGAATCGCCACCGCTTACCTTGGCTTTAAGTGGATTAATACTGAGCAAAACTACAGGAGCAAAACACATCATGAATGTGTCGGACCTTTGGCCATTATCAGCTTATGAGTTAGGGGCTATAGGAAAGGGAAAACTATACAGCTTGCTAGAATGGTTGGAGAAATTTTTATATAGAAATTCTTTTGCTTGCACAGGTCAATCTCAAGAAATTGCAAGTGCCATACAAAACAAAGGAGGAAAAAGATGTCACCTGTACCGCAATGGTGTAGACTTTGATAGGTTTAACATTAACATCGAATCAAACAACCAAACTCCTAAAATTGTATACGCGGGATTATTGGGCGTAGCACAAGGTATATTGGCCTTGTGTAAATCGATACCATTTAATCAACTTGGATTTGAATTTCATATTTATGGTGATGGAGCTGAGAAAAAAGAATTGGAAGAATTTTTATTAAATAATCCCAACAGCGGTATACACTACCATGGCAATGCACCCAGAAAAGAAATACCTGCCATACTGCACCAATATGATTTAACCATCATACCTTTGATAAAACCCATATTTGGTGCAATACCCTCTAAAATATACGAGGCTATGGCTGCCGGCTTACCGATTATTTTTGCGGGCGGTGGTGAAGGTGCAACCCTAATTAAACAACACGATACAGGATGGATATGCGAACCATCTGACTTTAAATCGATGGCCACTGTTTTAACTCAAATAAACCAACTTACCCAAGCAGAGTTAAATCAGAAAAAATTAAACTGTAAACTTGCTGCCCAAGATACATTTAACAGAGAAATACAAATTAACCAGCTTCACGATTTTTTAATTAATACCTGATGCATATAACATTAATTGCAGGTGCCCGCCCAAATTTCATGAAAGTGGCACCTATTATAGCTGAGATTAAAAAGCAACAACAACAAGGCAAAAAAATTGCGTATAGTTTGGTGCATACCGGGCAGCACTTTGATGAGAAGATGAGTGCTTCTTTTTTTAAACAACTGAACATACCCGAGCCTGATGTAAATTTGGCTTGTGGCGGTGGTACCCAGGCAGAACAAACAGCAGCGATTATGGTGGGTTTTGAAAAGTACCTATTACAACATCCAACAGATTTGGTATTGGTAGTAGGTGATGTAACATCAACCATGGCGTGTGCAATTGTGGCACAAAAATGCCATACCAAAGTAGCGCACGTGGAAGGAGGTATACGCTCAAACGATTGGAGCATGCCTGAAGAAATTAACCGTTTGGTTACAGATAGCATTACCAATTATTTTTTTACCACTTCAGTGGTTGCCAACCAAAATTTAATTCAATCAGGTGTTAAACCCGAACAATTATTTTTTGTAGGCAATACCATGATTGATACCTTGCTGGCCAACGAACACCGTTTTACACCACCAGAGTTATACTACACACATAATTTAACTCCACAAAACTATTTGGTGCTTACCATGCACCGACCTACTAATGTAGATGTGCCTGAAAAATTATTGGAGTTACTCAAAGAAATCATGAACAACACGCATGGTTTACCTGTAATGTTCCCAGTTCATCCACGTACTAAAAAAGTATACGAACAACTTCAGGTAAATTTTGAAAACCTCATTTTTTGCGAGCCCCTTCCCTACTTAGAATTTAATTACCTGGTAAAACATGCCAAAGCTGTGATTACAGATTCAGGAGGCATTACAGAAGAAACAACTGTAATGCGCGTGCCATGTATTACGCTAAGAGATAATACGGAAAGACCCGAAACATGTACCATTGGCACCAACGAATTAATAGGCACCAACCCAAAAGCAATTAAACCTGCATTGGACAAATTACATTCGGGGAGGTGGAAAAAAGGAGACATACCTGAATTATGGGATGGTAAAGCTGCAGAGAGAATTGTTGATTCGTTATTGAAGAAATAATGAGAAATTCTATTATCGCATCTTCCTATAAAGAACGTACACAAGAACAATTGTTCTTTGATGCGATGAAGCCTCTTTTGTCTCGAAATGATGAAATGATTGTAGCCCTAGCCGAGTTCAACGGTCATGAGGATACACCTCCCATAAAGTTTGTACATAATCCCGAAATTATTGCGCCAGCAGGATTTAATATTTGTTTAAACATTGCATCAGGTAATTACATCACTTTAACCGGAGTTAGAAGTGTTTTATCTGAAAACTACATCAACAAAGCCATAGAGATTTTACATCAACATGCTGATATCGGTTGTGTTGGTGGACGCATCATTCATACCGCTCATACAGATACAGGTAAGGCTATAGCAGCTGCAATGGGAGCTCCGCTAGGCATGGGTGTTTTTAGCTTTAGAAGTTTACAAAAAAGTGGATTTACTGATACCGTCAGTGTACCTGTTTTTAGAAGAGACGTAATTGATACAGTAGGGTTATTTGATGAGTCACTCATTAGAAACCAAGATGATGATTACAGCTACCGCCTAAAGAAAGCGGGTTACAAAATATGGCATGAAGCATCTATTACTTCAACCTATTTTGTTCGTGAAAAATTCAGTCTGCTAGCTGCACAGTTTTTCCAATATGGATTTTGGAAAAACTATGTAAACAAAAAACATAAAACCATCACCACATTCAGGCAATTGGTTCCGCCTTTATTTTTACTCACACAATTGGCGTTGTTGATTTTGTCACCAGATATTTTATTGATACTCTTGGCCACTTACATGGTGGTATTATTTACCCAATCCATCAGCATGAGCCAACTTCATTTTAAACCAGCCATTAAAACTTGGTGTGCTTTTATGGTGATGCATTACAGTTATGGAATTGGTTATTGGTATGGTTTGATTTATGCTTTTATACTGAACAAACCTGCCCCTGAATCCGTAACAAAAATTACACGTTAACATGATTAAATACGCAACTACAAACGATTTATATAAAATAGCCAAATGCCACATTGCTGCCTTTCCTAAATCAGTAACTTCTTTATTGGGAGAAAAGGTAGTAGCCTCTATGTTACAATGGTACTTAAGTGCTCCTAATAAATTCTTGTTTTATGTAGAAGAAAATGGTACTGTCCAAGGTTATTGTGGAGGTTTTATGATGGATGGAACAGACGCTTATGGTTCGGGCAGTGGCATGACTCAGTTTGGGTTTAACCAAGCTGCAGGAGCATTTGCAAGTAGACCATGGTTATTGTTACATCCTGAAGTGCGTAACAAATACAAATTTATTCTAACCAACGTTGCAAGGAAATTAGGTTTAAAAAAGGAACAACCTATGGCTGTCTCTCAACCCAAACCAAAAGATGAACCTTTAACAGCAGGGCTAGTAGTAATAGGTGTTGTACCTAACTTGCAACAAAAAGGATTAGGTACTTTATTGCAACAAGAGTTTGAACGTAGGGCGATTGAAATGGGCGCTAAAAGATTATCTTTATCTGTACGTAGACAAAACGAAAAAGCAATTAAATCTTACAATAGAAATGGGTATGTAAAACGTGATGAGAATGAAACGTCTTTCATTATGGTGAAAGATTTGAAGTAGGGGCTCTCAAAAAGAATAACCACGGAGATCACAGCGTTAAACACGGAGAACACAACGCATTGTCTTTAGCGAAAAGAAAACAAATGTTGCAAACAATCTCCCAAGAATTCTATGCCGTAGACATGTTCTCTGCGCCCTCTGCGACTCCGCGTTTCATTATTCCCCTTGCCGGAGGCAACCGTTGTGGTCGTTGCTTGTCTCCCCACCGCTGTGTTCGTTGTGCTATCTTTGTGCTCGCTGTGGTTAATCCCATCTTACAGAAGTTTCATAAAACCACTGCCAGGGTCTATAACCACTGTCAGGGTTCTTCCCTTTGGTTCCATTCTTCTTTTCTATAACTCTTCTCACTAAAAATCCATCAACATGTAGTAAAATTCATTTTTGAAAACTATTATTGAACATGGATAATGCTCCAATAACATTTGCAGTAATCGGTTTAGGACATATTGGAAAACGACATGCGCATATGTTGTATTTACATCCCGAAGCCGAGTTAGTTGCTTTAATTGATACCGACACTAATAAACAAAACGAATTAACCGAATTATATCCGGGTGTTCCTTTTTTTGAAAGCGTAGAAAGTTTTCTGCAATCGGAAATAAAAGCCGATGTGGTAAATATTGCTACTCCCAATGGTTTACATGCTGACCAGTCTAAACAATGCTTAACAGCTGGCATGCACGTTGTAATTGAAAAACCTATGGGCCTTAGCAAACAAGCTTGCGAAGAAGTTATTTACAAAGCCTTACATCATTCTAAACACGTGTTTTGTGTCATGCAAAACAGGTATTCTCCACCCAGCGAGTGGTTAAAAGAAGTGGTTACATCAGGCTTGTTAGGCAAAACATTTATGGTTCAAGTAAACTGTTATTGGAACCGAGATGACCGTTACTATAAAAAAGAAGGATGGCATGGTAAAAAAGATTTAGATGGGGGAACTTTGTTTACCCAGTTCAGTCATTTTATTGATTTAATGTATTGGGTATTTGGCGACATTACCGACATAAAAGCCAATTTTGCTGATTTTAACCACGAACACTTAACTGACTTTGAAGACTCGGGTTTTGTGACGTTTAAATTTATTAACGGAGGAATGGGTTCGCTAAATTACTCTACTTCGGTTTGGGATAAAAACTTAGAAAGCAGCATGACCATCATTGGTGAAAACGGCACCATAAAAGTGGGCGGCCAATACATGGATAAAGTGGAGTACTGCCACATTAAAGATTACACCATGCCTGAGTTACGTCCTACCAACCCACCTAACGATTACGGACCATACAAAGGCAGTGCAGCTAATCATCATTACATCATCGAAAATGTGGTGAATGTATTAAAAGGCCGCAGTGCCATAACCACCAATGCCTTAGAAGGATTAAAAGTGGTAGACATTATTGAGCGTATTTATCAGCTTAAAGCGTAGTTACAAGTTATTGGTTGATTGGTTGATTGGTTAATTAGTGACTGGTTGACCGAAGGTGCAGACCCTGGCGTCTGCATTGGTTGATTCGTTCAAACATTAATTTTTCGTATTTAAGTTAAACCTAACAATTAATTTTAGTCCGTAATTTGAACTGCGCGTTGCACCCTTTAGGGTTGGGGTGAGTGTGGGAATTTGGACCGTAAATTAATTTTATAACTCAAACACTTTCAGGGTTTGTAACAGCTGGAAGGGTTCAACTCCGATGCCGAAGGCATCCCCTCTCCGCCCTCTGCGTTCGTTATTAAATATGCCGCAGGCATCCTAGCGCCTCTTTAGTTCAACTCTCCTCCCTCCAACTTCAAACCTCTATTATCACCTGTAGCTTTAGCGCAGGATGGCAGAATATTTCCTACCTTTGAGTTTAATTCTAACTCGACTTTACCTTTTTGATATACATCACCCACGATATTGATTGGTTAAATCCATTACATCCG
>JBFYQC010000252.1:0-3357 GCA_041302975.1 Bacteroidota bacterium | reverse complement strand
ACTGCGGCTTAAAAAGCTACCATCATGAAGTTGTTAAAAATATTGAGGTGTACAATGAAATGCACCGCTACATCCCAGTTATTGCCAAGTGGGCCGGTTACACCAAAATTACCGAAAAAGTAGTGCAGCACCGCGAACGTAAATATGGAACCACAAAGTTTGGTTTAGAACGTTTTATAAACGGTTTTCTTGATTTGTTAACCATATTTTTTGTGAGCAAGTTTGGTAAAAAACCAATGCACTTTTTTGGTGTATTAGGTACTTTAAGTTTTTTTACCGGATTTGTAATTACATGTATTTTACTTGGTGAAAAAATATACAATTCATACCAACTCATAGAGCAACGTGGTGTAACAGATATGCCACTGTTTTATTTAGCCCTTGTACTATTAATTATTGGTGTACAATTATTTTTAGCAGGATTTATTGGTGAGATGATCTCACGCAATGCCAACGACAGAAACCATTACGGTATTAAACAACGTTTAGGTGAGTAAAAAAAGAATATTAATAGTTGGTCCTGCCCATCCTTTACGAGGAGGCTTAGCTACTTACAACGAACGTTTGGCACAAGTGTTAAACGAGCAAGGACACGAGTGTGATATTTTGAGTTTCTCGCTTCAGTACCCAAAACTGTTGTTTCCTGGTAAAACACAATTATCAACTGATAACGCTCCTAACCACATCAACATCTACTCCGAAATTAACTCCATTAACCCTGCTAATTGGGTAAGTGTGGGTTTAAAATACAAAAAAGCAAAATACGATATTGTTGTTTTCAGGTATTGGATGAGTTTTATGGCGCCTGCATTTGGTACCATTTCCCGTTTAATAAAAAGCAACGGACATACTAAAATTTTAGCCATCACCGATAATGTAATTCCGCACGAACGCAAGTTTTTTGATGCGGCCTTTACCAATTATTTTTTACCGGTTTGCGATGGATTTTTAACCATGAGCGAATCGGTGAAACAAGATTTAATAAACCTTAAGCTCACCCAGCCTATTGCTTATGTGCCACACCCTATGTACGATACATTTGGCCCTGCCATTGGCAAACAAGAGGCTAAACAAAAATTGGGTTTTAACCAAGATACCAACTACTTGTTGTTTTTTGGTTTTATTAGAAAGTACAAGGGCTTAAGTTTGTTATTAAATGCATTTGCTGATAAACGACTAGCCGCATTAAACCTTAAATTAATTGTGGCGGGTGAGTTTTACGAGGATAAAAAACCTTACTTAGAGCAAATAGAAAAATTAGGCTTAAAAGACCGTGTATTGGTGTGTGATGATTTTATACCCAACAACCAGGTTTCAACCTACTTTTGTGCAAGTGATGTGGTGGTTCAACCCTACTTAAACGCTACACAAAGTGGTGTTACACAAATTGCTTACTACTACAACAAACCCATGATTGTTACCAATGTGGGCGGACTTGCCGAGTTGGTGCCTAACAACAAAGTTGGTTTTGTGTGCAACGTAAACGAGCAGGAAATTGCCGATGCCATTTATAACTTTTATACCCAACAAAAAGAAAACGAATTTGCACAGGCAGCTCAAACCGAAAAACAAAGATTTACCTGGCAAAATTTATGTAATCAACTTTTAAATTTGGTGTAACAACAGTGGGTAATAAAATTAAAGTTTGTCATTTTAGCAGTGTACACAACCAAAGTGATACACGTGTGTTTTACCGCGAATGTGCTTGGTTAGCCAACGATTTTGATGTAACTTTAATTGCCATTGGCAAACATACCAAAACATTAAATGGTGTTCAACTTATTGGTTTGCCCAAACCTGCATCACGACTAAAACGTATTTTACATACCACACGAGAAGTTTACAAATTAGCCAAACAAGCAAACGCAGACATTTACCACTTTCACGACCCAGAACTTATACCATTTGCATGGTTGCTAAAACGTAAGGGCAAAAAAGTAGTTTACGACATACACGAAAACGTTACCGAAAGTTTAAAGGATAAAAACTGGTTACCGCTTAAGGGTTTATTTATAAGGTTGTATTTATGGTTTGATGCCCTTGCTGCACGTAACTTCAAACTAATTTTGGCCGAGCAATCTTACACCAAAGTTTATCAATACCGTTACCCCAATAAACAAACCACACTGGTACGCAATTATGCATCAAACCAACTGTTTAAAAACTTTATAAACACCAACCGCGAAGTAAAAAACAACCGAGTAAACTTGTTTTACATGGGCAGTATTGACGAACAATATTGCTGCAAACAAATGCTGGAAGCGTTGGCTATTTTAAACAAACAGGGTATTGATGCACACCTTAAAATGATTGGTTGGATTGACCCACACATACAACAACAAATGAAACAATGGCCTTTTATGGAGGCGATAAAAGATAAGGTTTTGTTTACAGGATTTATGGATGTGCAGGAAGGATACAAGCATTCTATTGATTGTAATATTGGGTTAAGTTTTGTATCAAATAACTTAAATGTTTCGCAATCGTTGCCACGCAAAATGTACGAGTACATGCACATAGGTTTACCGGTAATTAGCTCAGGGCATTTGTTGTATAAAAACATGGTGGAAACACATGCCTTAGGTTTGTGCGTTGAAACCAATACCGCAGTAGAAATTGCGAATACTGTTGTGGCCATGATAAAATCAGGCAGTTATTTAAACACGCTGGCGCAAAACAACCTTAACGCTGCACAAACCCATTTTAACTGGGAAACCGAATACCAGAAGCTTAAAGAGTTGTATTTGGGGATAATGAAGTAGTTTGGGTTTTGAAAAATGAGTGTGGCTGGTTACTTTAGTTTTACTTTATAGTTTGTTTTACTACACACGGACGGCACGTCCGCGTGAACAGAAATACAACTGTTTTCCCGGTTAACAATGAATCTATGCACTCAAATGAAAAATTATTACTATCAATTTTGTTTAGCAAACTATAACTTAATTGTGTAACATTTTTTTTCTGTATACAAGCAAAAACTCCTAACATTATGATCGATACAAAAATTAACCTCATAATCGTATGCGTTTAATTGGTTTACCACTTAATTTAATACCATTAGCTGTTTCGATGGTACTTTTTTTCCAATTTCTTCTTCCCAAAAAGCCTATTGGTACTTTTACCACAACGGGAGATATACCCAAATATAAAAATTTATAAGAAAATAACCCCACCAAGTTTTTACTTAGTGGGGTTGCGTTGTTTTTATTTAACTATATACTTTGTTTTACTGCACACGGGCGACAACCCGAGTACTCGGGTCGTGAACGGGAATTACCTTAGTTTTACTTTTTAATTTGTTCCTGACCAGAGTAAGTAAAAAAACTACTCAAATCATCTTTCACAATTTTAAGCTTT
>JBFYQC010000251.1:0-4921 GCA_041302975.1 Bacteroidota bacterium | reverse complement strand
AAAGGAGCGTGTACAACAATATTTAAATTCGTTACTGCTAAATCACAAACGGAAGCTCCTTGAATTGTATAGCTTATTTCTGCTTGTCCGTCTAATTTAGCTATAAGTTGACCACTTTTCGCATCAATAGTTGCAATCTTAGTATCGGAAGAAGACCATGTCCCTCCTTGATTCGTTAACGAAAAAGCTACTACTTCACCCATACACATATCCGATTTCCCTGTAATACTACCCGCACTTGTAATCGAAGTAGGTAAAACAGTTATAGTATCATTAGTTTTATAACCATTGACATCATAAAACGAAACAAAACACTTACCTTGTTTAATTGCTGTCACGAGTCCATTAACTGTAATTTTAGCAATGGAAGTATCTGAAATAACCCAAGGTAATCTTGTTTTTGACCCTGAAACATTTGCTGTTAACTGTGAATTTGCGTTTACACAAAGTGTTTTTTGTCCAGATATAATTGCACGTTCATAATAAACAGAAACTCTATATTTTTTGGTGCTACCGTCTTCCGCAATAACGTCATAATATACAGAGTTAGATAAATTATTTACTGTTTGACCACTAATTTGCAGTACGTTATTCACATATGCAGTAGCTCCTGGAGAAACTTGAAAGTTTACAATAGCCTTACTTAAATCTGTGCCAGCAGGAGCTAATAAGTCTACATACATATTCGCAGTATAAATTTTTCCATTTATGGATGGATTACTGATAGCAAAGGAAATAAAATCTTTTGCAGAACTTTTTGGCACGGAGATTACCGTAACTTCAACAACATAATTTTTAGTCGTTCCATCCTCAGCACTTACAACATAACTAACAGGACTTGTAAAATTATTAGCTGTGAATCCACTAACTTGTAGTATTGTCCCAACTTTTATCGTTGCTTTTGGAGATATTGTAAAATTCGCAATCAAATTGGTGATGTTTGTACCTATGGGAACAGTTAATGAAATATTTGTACCACTTATTATCCCTGAAACTGCTGGGTCAATAAACCCAAAAGATAAAATGTCTTTAGCAGAACTTTTTATAATAGTATATTTTGACGTGTCTTTGATTTGAAATTTAACAACACATGACTTTCCTCCTATGTTTAAATTAAACGATGCATACTTTGCATTCTTAGTATCACCATAAATTTTGAAAGCTAACTTTCCATTACCTACCGCTAGAGTTCCTGGTTCTAATAGCAGGTGTATACCATTTTGTTCATTCGATGAAATAGACTGATTATCATATGCTCCACCATTACCTCCATAGTAGGAAACTAATATATTTAACCCTCGAATAGAGTCAGCAACATAGAGTGTATCATACGTTGTAACTAGGTAATTAATCCCTTGAGAAGCTGCTGTATACCCATTTCTAGATGGATTATAAGGTCCAGAAGGTAACTGTAAGTTAGCACTATTGACATTTTGTACTTCAACTGTATCACAACGAAGAGATGAAATAGAAGGACTTGCAGAAGTAAAAGCTACTTGTACATAATACATTTTATTTGATCCATCTTCAGCAGTAACTACATACATCACTTGTTTTGTATAGTCATTTGCTGTTTGCCCACTTACTTGTAGTACTGATCCAACTTTGATTGTTGCCTTTGGTGAAATATCAAACATTGCAACCAATTTAGTTACATCTGTTCCTGCAGGTACTGTTACAGCAACATTGCTACCTGTAATTACTCCTGTACTTGATGGTGAAGAAAAACTAAAACTTAACAAATCTTTTGCAGATGATAAAGTTGATTGCGATAAAGAAACTTTTACTGTATATGTCTTTTTAGTCACTCCATCTTCTGCTGTTACTTCGTAAGTAACTACACTAGTAAAGTCATTTGCAGTTGTTCCACTAACCTGAGAGATTCCATTAACTTTTACAGTTGCGCCATTTGAAACAACAAAATTTGCAATCAAATTAGTAACATTTGTTCCTGAAGGAACAGTCAACCAAATATTTGATCCAGAAATAGTTCCAGTTACAGTCGGATTTTTGAAAGTAAACGCTAGGATATCATTTGCAGAACTTCGAGGTGCTATCTGGATGATAACAGAATATGCTTGCGATGTACCATCTTCTGCAATAACAGTATAAATAATAGGATTAGTGAAATTATTAGGAGTTTGACCACTTGTTTGTTGTACACCATTAACTTTAACTTGTGCGTTTGTAGTTGTAAAACTAGCTACTAAGTTGGTTAGATCTGTTCCATATGGTAACGTAATCGTTATGGAAGTATCTTTTATAGAAGCTTGAATATCATTTACACTAAACGATAAAATTGCTTTTTCTGTACCCATCAATTTCAATACCGTAGCAGTATCTGAAGTTGCATTACAACCATTCTGATCGGATACAACAGCAATATATTTTCCTTGTGTAACTTTTGCAGGATTATCAATATAGGTGTTATTATTCCATGAATACGTATACGGACCATACCCTCCCAATACATTTACAGAAACTTGACCATAATCGTTTGTTAAACTTGCATTTACTACGGAAGTTTTAGCTGTTAGCTTACTACTGATTAAAAAAGTAGTGTTTCTAGACTTTAGATAGTCTACAGAGTTTTTATTATAAGTTACCAAATATTCTGTAATGAATATAGAATCATTATCTGTATCCGAAGAATAAGTCTTAGATATCGCATAGTTAGCTGTTGCATTATCTACATTATCAGAGTTCTTATCTTTTGCATAAGTAATATTTGCATAAAAAGCCTTATCCGCTTTTGTATACCCTCTGTAAGTTAAATCAAATGCCGCGCGATTAAACAACGGATTTTTGATTAACTTCTCATTAGAGAATGTTACCTTAACAGTTTTGTTATCCCCCAAACATTTATTATCAATGGTAGGAGTGGAAGTCCAATTATATTCTACCACAGGATAGGAATACACATCGGTCTCATAGGCTTTTTTATCTGTTGAATTCCAATATAAAACATACTTACCATCTGTTGGGTTTCCTGTGGAAGATACATTACGTACTCCTAATGATCCTCCTTCATAACCATACGTCAAAGTTGGCGCTGTAATAGTTGTAGAAGCTACTGTTTGAGATTTGTCTACGGTATAAGTTGTATTACCTGTTTGAGCAATAATTTTTGTACCAGCTAAAACTCCTGAACCTGTAATTACTTGTCCTATTGAAAAACCTGTATTCGTAAATGCAGTAGCTGTCAATGTTGTTCCTGAGATAGATGCAGTTGCACTCGTTGTACGACCGTAATACCCTGTAGTCAATACTTGGATGGAATCCTTATCGGCATGTGGAGCGACATTAATCATAAAAGTATCAGGAACAGTTAAAGGAGTTGGTAACATAAAATAATAAACATTATAACCACTACTTGTTTGTGTAGGTGCTACATAGGTAATATTCTTAGATACAGTTCCCAAAACCTCTGGTTTTCCACCTAAAGATTTTTTACCTAGAAAAGTAACATCCACATCTGCAGAAGTAGTATTCAAGGAACGTAATACAACGCCTACACCTCTCCATTTAACTTCTGTTTGTGAATTATAGGTTTGATATAAGGACAAGTAATCAGTCCCTGTTTCTGGTGTTTGTGCTGGATATCCTTTTAATTTATACCCAATATTATTGGAAGATGTGAGGTAGTTGGATGGGTTACCATAGGATTTTTTGTACTCAATAAATTTTACAGTATCAATTACTGTATTTGTAGAAGGTAAATCGATATTGTTAATAGAAACAGTAACTGTATATGTTCTTACTGTTATTCCATCCTCCGCTGTAACTATATATGCTATTGAGCTTGTAAAATTATTCGATGTTTGACCACTTACTTGTACTAGTGTGCCAACTTTAACAGTTGCTTTTGGGGAAATTGTAAAATTGGCAATCAAATTAGTAAGGTTTGTTCCTGCAGGCACAGTCAACGCAATGTTGTTACCTGATATAGTTCCAATAACAGATGGATTAGCGAACCCAAAAGAAGTAATGTCACATGCTGAACTTTTTACGATTTGTTGTACATTAACAATTACGTTATAGTTTTTGATAGTCCCATCTTCAGCTGTTACAGTATATTTTACGGTATCACTAAAGTTATTTACGCTTTGTCCACTAACTTGTAAGGTGCTACCAACTTGAACACTTGCATAAGGAGAAATGGTAAAACCAGATACTAAGTTTGTAACATCTGTTCCTGCAGGTACAGTTAAATAAATAGTTGAACCCGATATGTTACCAGCCACAGTTGGTGTTATAAACTTATAAGAAAGGATGTCACAAGCGCTACTTTTTGCTGTGTTTTCTATCGTAGTAATCGAAAAATTACAACTTTGTCCGCCAAAATCGATTGGAAAATTTGCAACTCCAGCATTTTCTGGTTTTCCAGTTATTTGATAAAACAATGTTCCATTTCCATTCGCTAAATTGCCCGCTTTCAACGTTGCTTTAAGTCCCGTAACTCCGGAAGATATAACTGTTCTTTCGATAAATGGTTGACCATTACCTCCAGTATAACGTATTGCCGCATTGATTATACCTGAAATTTCTCTTCCAACGAGTAACGTATCCGAATAAGAAGGAAGTGTAGCATAGATTAATTTTGCAGAAGAAGCCGATTTTAAATAGGCATCACGCGTAGCGCGATACGTACCAGAACTATCTATAATTTGAACCTGTATGGAATCACAATTAATCGACGTAATACTTGGTAAATATTCCACTGTAAATAAGGTATATTTCTTCGTAGTACCATCTTCAGCAGTAACTAGTAATTCATATTGTTGACTTGAATTTTGGTATTGAAAATAAAATGTACCCGATACATCGTTGTTATTGAACTTCACCTTAGAATTCGGTGAGGATTGGTACGTGAACCCAAGTTGTTTATTTGTATAACCTTCCGGTATCGTAATTTTAATCC
>JBFYQC010000250.1:0-9157 GCA_041302975.1 Bacteroidota bacterium | reverse complement strand
CCATTTTCAATTTGCTCACGGAAGCCTACAATATTGGCAGCGATAATTGGTAATCCTATATAGGCACACTCTATGCCCACAAGCGGATAACCTTCATATTTACTTGGGAAAACAGCTACATCAAACATCGGATATACCTGCTCAGGGTTTTTGGTGGCACCAATGTAGGTGAGGTTAGTAAGCCTTTTTATCCTGTCGGCTAACCCTGCATACATATCACCATCGCCTGCCATTACAAAATGGTAATCTTTGTTGTTCTGCATCAACTCTGCTAAGCGCACAAAAATATCCGGACGTTTTTGCCATTGTAATCTACCCAATGAGCCAATTATTTTTTTATTGCCATCAATACCATATTTATCTAATAATTGACTGCGCGTAAAATTGGTTGTGCTAAAACGATCGTAATCAATCATGTTGTATATTACCTCAATTTTAGCAGCATGCTCATTGTATTTTTTTATCAATACTTCTTTCCAAAAATCACTGGTTACTATACGTTTATCAATGTAGTTTTGATACTGATAAGCCGCCTCAAACCAGCCGTTATCGTCATAGTCTTCACAATGCAACAAATCGTATATAATGGTGTTCGGTAATTTCTCTTTAATCAGCGGACTAAGTATATACAAAAGCGGATTACTCATGTTAAGTATTACTCCAGGCTTTTCGGTTTTTATAATCTCCCATAATGCCAAAAGCATTGGATATGGACCGTTGGCAACATCCTCTAAAGCGAATTGACCATCAGTATATTTGGCAAATTCATTTTTTAATGCACCCGATGTATCTGATCCTTTTATTACAACATCAGTAATATTTAAGTTTTTAATTTTTAACTCTTTGATGTAGCTCAACAAAATATTTTCGGCACCACCTACATGCCACCAAAAATGGGTAACAAGCACTTGATTTGATGGAGCAGCACATACCGGAAATGATTTATCAAAATCTAACTTAAACCCTTCAATAAATCCGGCCATTTTGTGTGCCTTGGTATACTTTACCTCTGGGTTCATTTTGCTTGCCACAAATTTGGAAGTCCAAAATAAATACAACAACAAATCTTTAGGTTTGATATTGGCAAACTTCCTTTTAATGGTGAGTTGCGTAATTTTTTGAAACACCCTATTAACAAAAGATCGATTTACTGTGTGATTATCATTGATAAGCTGAAAAGCACGTTGCGATTTTTTGATTCTGAGAATACCTTTCCAATTTTTTTTATACGCTAATAAACTCGATAAACTCCCTTCCTCCTCACTACGCGTAACCAACGATCTAATGTTTTGTCGGTAATTAAAAAGAACCTTTTTCATGGGCGCACCAAAGGCGCCTTTGCCTATTGCGCGTTGCCAAAAATCCCAGTCCTCGTATAACTTAACACCATTAGCTAAATGCAAAGTTCTTTGTCCATTTAAAGCATTCCAAAGAGAACGTTTTACAGGTGATGCAGCGACAATATAATTCTGTAGAAATAAATTTTTAGCACTGTATAAAGGAGCTTCGTCTGTTTGATTTTTATACCCAAACTTTCTTACGCTCGGGTAAACCCATGAGGCTGTAGGATAGGCAGCAAAAGTTAATAAACTTAACTTTAAAAAATCACGTTCAATGGTATCGTCACTGTCTAAACAAACCAAATATTTACCAGTGGCTTTCCTTGCTCCAATGTTTCTGGTTTCGGCAAGCCACTTATTGGTTGGATTCTGAATGATTTGTATTTGAAGGTTTTTATACGACCCGCTATCAGCCAATTGCTTCACAATTGAATTAGTAAAGTCATCGGTAGAGCAGTCGTTAACAACAATCACTTCAACATGATTCAAATTAAAATCTTGGTTGTTGATCGAATCTAAAGTTTCGTAGATAAAGTTACCAGTGTTATATACCGGAACAATAAAACTAAATATGATATTTTGCGCTGCCATATTAAGCGTTGTTTATTTCAAAATACTTAGAAACCTTGGTAAGGTTTTTACTGTAAAAAGGATCGTTTTTAATGAGTACATCCCATTTTTGCTTAAAGTACTGTTTCTCCATTGATTGTTTGGCCATTGATTGACTGCTGATAATTGGATTACCACGTGTTAAACACTCGTGGTGGTACATTTTAACCCATGGCACATACACGTTATTATAACCTTTACTTAATAGTTTACAGCACAATTCTACATCATTACAATCAACTGCAAGATTTTCATCAAACCCACCAACTTGAATAAAATTACTTTGTCTAATCATCATACAAGCACCTGTAACTGCACTATAGTTAGTAAGGCAATTTACATTATTAAAATATCCGGCAGTGTCTTTGTGCGCGCCTGAATATACATGTGCTCCTGTTTCATCTAATGCCAGAACTATACCTGCATGTTGTATGGTGTTATTTGGATATAATAATTTAGGACCAACAGCACCAACGTTTTCGAGCTGTGCAATTTTTACCAACTCTTCTATTAAATTTTCAGATATTAGCTGGGTATCATTATTTAAAAACAATAGATACTCCCCTTTTGCATGTTGTACGCCATTATTATTAAGTATGGAATAATTAAACGGTATATCCATGCGGTAGCTTTTAATAATACCTGGATAATTGTATTCCCATTGTGCTACTGAACTGAAAAAACTCTTTTCGGTACTGCCATTATCTATAATAATTATTTCGTAATTAGTATAATTAGAAATAGCAGTTATTGATTGCAAACAGGCATCTAAAATATCTGATTTATTTTTTGAAGGAATAATAATGGAAACTAATGGAGAGTCTGCTTTAAAAACAGGCTCAAAGCATCCAAAAGACGCATCGGAAACACGGGCATAAGCACCATTATAATTTGCATTCAAGTGCTGATTTAATGCAATATGATTTTGGTGAATTTTATCTATAGTAACTTCTTCTTTATGTTCATGATAAAGTACTTTTGCTATATGCTTAATACTTGAACAGTTATGGGTAAAACTTAATATTAACCCATATAAGTTTTCTGCCAATTCAACTGCTGAATTATTATAAGTGCTTTTATTTACCAGAAATAAATTACCAATATAATTACGCGATAAAATTGTATGTGGGCTCCAATCAGGTTTAAAATATGGGTTGATGGTTTCGTTAACGCTCAGTGGATCAAAAAAATCGTTATCAGTATATATAAATTGAGGTTTGCCTGATTTGTTGATTTCATTGACAAGCTCATACAAACAATCTGCTCTTAAAATGCAATTTAAAGAGGTAAATAAAGCATAGTCACAAATTAATTCAGGTTTATTTTGATTAGTTATAATGCTATACCTAAAATCGTTTTCGATGGTTTTATTAAGTACATAGTTTATCATATCAGAACCATCACTAATAATAAAACTAACAAAAAAGTGCTGATAAACCTGACTTTGCAATGCATTCAAAAACTGATTCAAATATGAAAGATCTTCCCCGTCAACCTTTACAAAAATTTGCACGTGTGGTTGTTGCTTAAAGTTAACAATATTTTGTGCCATGGCTTCCAAATCAACCTCACGAGGAAAACGTCTTTGTTTAAAAGATTTATATCCGCTTTCGTCTTCATCCTTTTTTATTCCCAACACATAATTTATCACACCTAATAAAATGGAAAAAAGCTGTTTAAAAAATTTATAAATAAGTAATAAACCAGGTTTTGAAAACAAGAAAAATAACCTTTGAATAAAAGGCCAACGGGTATCTTTTAAATAACTATCGCTTGTTAAAATGAGCTTGGTTTTGGTAAAAAATAAATACATTTTCCAATACGAACTACCTTCAATTTCCTTGATGCGTTCTTCGTAGTTTTTTACTGTATTTAGTAAGGCTGTGTACTCAGCCCTTTGTAAGCTGTTTTTAGGCAGTATATTCTTTTTTCCCATTTGCTGCGCTAAAATAATTTTGAATATCTTTCACCTGCTTCTTCTATATCTCCAATAAAATCAATGGTTCCGTTGTTTACCAATACACCTTTACTGCACATACTTTTTACTTCATTAAAGTTGTGAGACACAAATACAATTGTGGCGCCTTTAGCTTTAATTTCTTCCACTTTTCTTAAACACTTTTTTTGGAACCCCACATCGCCAACAGACAACACTTCATCAATTAACAAAATATCGGGTTGTTTCATTATTGCAATACTAAAAGCAAGGCGGGTCATCATACCTGTACTGTAGCGTTTAACCTGCCAGTTAATTGCTTCCCCTAATTCAGAGAACTCAATAATTTCAGGTGTATATTTTTTTATTTCTGCTTGCGACATGCCCATTAAAGCACAGAGTAGCTTTACATTTTCAATACCTGTCATTTCATATTCTAGCCCCACACCTAAACTTAATAAAGGAGCAATACTTCCGTTTACTTCTACTTTGCCTTTTTCGGGCGCTATAATACCCGACAATACCCTTAATAAAGTACTTTTACCTGAACCGTTTTTACCCAACAAGGCAATACTCTCGCCATGTTGTACCTCTAGGTTAATGTTGCGCAATACAAATTTTTTATCTAAAAAAGTGCGCTTACCCAAACTAAACAGCACCTCTTTAAAAGATACTGCACCGTTTTCTCTAACATAAAAACAAACGTCTACATCTGTTAGCTTAATTGCAAAGTTGTTATGGCTTATCATATGTTAGATATAAACCCTTTTCTGTATTTGGTAAATAATAAATATCCAATAGCAAAAGCCACAACAGCCATCACCGTGCATACCAAAAAATTAAATCCATCAGGATGTTTAAACCTGTAGAAAATATCATGAAACGACTCTACAAAATAATAAAATGGATTAAGCTTAAGCAGGTGACGGGTACTTTCAGGCACCAAATCTGGTGTGTAAGCTATGGGTGTAAAATAGAAAAAAGCAGGAATAATGGTATTCCAAAGCAATTGTATATCTCTAAAAAACACATTTAGCGTGCCCAACATCATACCAAACCCCAACACAAATATTGCAGTAACTATAATAAGCGGAATAACAAAAATGATGCTGTAGTTTAACTGGAAATTGAGGAAAAACATGATGACAAAAAACGGTATAAACGTGAGCAACAAATTAATAACTGCTGCAAACATGGCCGAAAGCGGGAAGCTAAACGGATGTAAATTTACCGATTTAAGAATAGACGCATTGTCTATAAACGAAGTGAGCACTTGCAAGATGGATGCCGAGATGAAGTTCCAGAATATCAACCCGCTTAACGCATATAGCGAAAAGTTTTCAATATGATTGATTTCTTTAAAAACCACTGTTAGAATAAGTAAAAACAACAGCGGATTAAGCATGCTCCAAAAAATACCCAAAAACGAATTTTTGTACCTTAACTTAATGGTTTTCAGCGCTAAGTTAAGTACGGCATTTCTAAATCCAATGTTCAACAGTGTTTTTTCCAAGGTTTAAATTTTTACAAAAGTAGGTATTTACTCAGTTTATACCATATATATACATTGCACGGGTAGTTAACCATTTATGTTGTGTTGTGTTAGATTTATGATAAAAGATAAAAAAACGATTTTATTAACCCGCTACGTTTACTATTTTCGCCCATGAACTCAATTTGTGAGTTGTATAAGAATGGTCTCGTAGTTCAATGGATAGAATAGATGTTTCCTAAACATTTGATACAGGTTCGATTCCTGTCGAGACTACCGCTTCTATAAAATTGTCTTAAACTTATGGTTTATAGAAGATGCTCCAGTACTAATTTCGAACCAGAAAAAATTAATGATCGTGTTTATAAGTACTTACTAAACTTCATGTTTCTTTTATATTTGAAGCTTCTATATTTTTTATGAAACTTAAAATTATTGCCTCAGTTCTTCTAGTATTACTTGGAATTAAACCTATAAGTGCTCAAGTAAACCTTAACGACAGTATTATTACTTATTTGCCGCTAAACGGAAATGCAAGCGATGTAAGTGGACAAAATAATAACGCTACTTCCACACTAAATGGCGTTTACCCTAGCATAAACAGACAAGGGATACAAAACCATGCTATGTTCTTTAATGGAGAATACGAGCAAGGCCTATTAGATTTTGGTTCTCCTTTATTAAATGGCAGAACACAACTAACCGTAAGTATGTGGTTTAACATCACAAGTTTGTTAAATGGCATGAGTATTTTTGGTCAGGATAACTTGTTTGAAATTGGTTTTTACACCAACCCTAATCGATTAAGTATATTTCATCCAACTTCAGGTACCACCAACGTTAGTTTGTCTTCCACCCTCAATACTTGGCAACACTTAGCTATAACTACCACTTCAACGCAAATGCGCATATACCTGAATGGTATATTAATGAATACCATTAACGGAAACCATGTTATTGGAACAAATACCACCAATACCCGAATTGGAGGTAACGTAGTTAACCAATCAAATAACTCATTTTTTAGAGGTTTTATTGATGAGTTAAGGTTATACAGCCAAGTGTTAAATACCCAAGAAATTGAAATACTTAGTGCCTCCTCACCAATTACCTTACTTCCTCTTAATTTAAACACTACTGAACTATGTGCAGGCAAAAGCTATGCATTGCCTTTAATGATTTTTGGAACAGGATTACAAAGCGGCAATATATACACAGCACAGTTAAGTGACGAAAATGGCAATTTTTCTCAACCCTACACATTAGGAACAAAGTTAAGTTTTACCAACGATACCATTCAAATAACAATACCCGATTTTGTATCAACTGGTGCTAATTATAAAATAAGAATTGTTTCAAGTTTTCCGCAATTAGTTGGCAATACCAGTATACAAACATACACCATAAACAATCCAGGTGATGGATGGATAACCTTAAAACGAAATCGTTTACTTTGGTACCAATTTAACACCAATTCCGGTGACTCATCGGGCAATGGGTTTCATGCCACACTTAGTGGTGGTGCAAGTTATGGTGCCGATAGGTTTGGTAATCCAGTTGGTGCTTTACAGTTAAATGGAATAAGTGCTTTTGCAGCTGCTCCATCAGGAGTTTGGTTTAACGGACCATTTACAGTGAGTTGCTGGGTAAAACCAAATAGTATTACCAATTGGGCAAGGTTATTTGATTTTGGTAATGGCAGTGCTAGTGATAATGTTACTGCTACCTTGTTTCAAGGTACCGCAAACCGACAACAAGCCGAAACATATTTTGGTAATTTAAGTACAGGGTTTGCTCTTACTAATACACCTGGTTTAAAGTTAAACCAATGGAATCATTATCTCGTTCAATTTGATGGTACTTCAATTAAAATATACCTTGATGGAATATTGGCAGCCACCGCAAACTCAGGAATTCCTAAATTTTTAAACCGCCTAAATTGCTGGATAGGTAGAAGTAATTGGGCAGCTGATGCTTTCGCTAATGCCTCATTTGATGATTTTATGCTGTTTAACCGTGCACTCACGATTAATGAAATTCAAGCCCTTGCAAATGATGGATTAATTATACACAATCCTCTTCCATGTGCTGGGAATATACTGCAATTAAATGCACCAATATTACCGGGTGCAACCTATCAATGGAGTGGGCCAAATGGATTTTCCTCTTCTATACGTCAACCGTTAATAGCCAATGTAAGTAATGCAAATTCTGGAAGCTATCAACTCATTATTAAACAAGGATTATGCGATAGTATTATTACCACAAAGCTAATTACTATTAACAACCTTGCAGTTCAACCAACCATTACTTTTAATTCACTACCACCAATTTTAAATACAGGTAGCGCACCAGTTGCTTTAAGTGCAACACCAACGGGCGGTACTTTTTTTGGTAATGGGATGACGGGCTCAACCTTTAATCCGGTTTTAGCAAATGAAGGCGAGCACATTATTTTGTATAGCGTATTAAATACCTCAGGATGTTATACCAATCGGGCAGATACAACCACAATTTATCCATCATACCCTATGACAAATACCGTTACCACAGCATGTAATGGTGGGTTTTATGATGCAGAAGGCCCAAGTCAAAACTACAGTTCAAACCAATCTATTATTCACACCTTTTATAGTGGTAATAATCAAAGATTACAATTTAATTTTAGCTCATTCGGTTTGGCTCAAGGCGATACCTTATTTGTATTTGACGGAGCAGATACTTCATCATTTCTTATTGCTTACTACATTCAAAATGCAGCACCAGACATCATCTGGAGTAAAGATTCAATGCTTACATTTTGGTTTAAAAGCGATGGTGCTAATGTTGGTGCGGGTTGGAATGCAAGTTTCAATTGTATGACAAATCCGGTGGTTGCAGAAAATACTTCATTACGTTCTGGAATGCATCAAATTTGTAATGGCGTATTATTAGATCCAGGTGGAACAGGTAATTACGGATACGGATATTGGCAACAAACGATTAGAGCAAATGAAGGAACTCGATTAAGGTTTACATACACCCAATTTAATGTAAATGGAAATAATGGTGGGCATTGGTTAAGTATATATGACGGACCAACAACGGCTTCTCCATTAATCGGATCTTACAACAATTTTAATTTTATTCCTGCCATAATTGAAAGCACAGGTGAGTATCTAACTTTTGTATTTAACTCAAATAATACCAACGCATCATTACAAAGTGGCTTTAGCGGTAATTTAACTTGTACCACTCCTGTTTTACCAGTTATTGTAATGGATGATAATATCCAACAAACTTGCAGTGCGGTATGGTATGATCAAGGAGGTTCATCAAGTAACTATGCAAATAACCTGAATCAGGTACAAAGTTTTGTTGCTACCAATGGCAAACTACGTTTTACTTTTAACCCAAACGAATCGCAGCTTAGCAGTGGTGATACTTTATTTGTTTATGATGGCATTGATACTACCGCTCAACTGATTTCGGTTTTAATAAATGGTAGCAATTTTGAACCTATAAAAAGTAAAGACAGTACGCTAACTTTTAAATTTACCAGTAATGCAACCACCAATAATAAGGGCTGGCAGGCAAATGTTTCGTGTGTGCCCTCACATTTTAGTAAAGATACTTTTGCACTAAGCAGTGGGATGCGTTACTCGTGTGATGCCATTATACGTGACCCAGGCGGTACAGGAAATTACGGTTATGGATTTTGGAGACAAACATTTGCTTCATACAATGGAAATAGAATTCGTCTCAACTTTACTGAGTTAAATGTAAATGGAAATAATGGCG
>JBFYQC010000249.1:0-7625 GCA_041302975.1 Bacteroidota bacterium | reverse complement strand
ACGTTTCATTATTGCCCACCATACCAAAAAACCAGTTATGACCAATTTCGTGTGCAAACAAACCGTAATAACCTGGA
The DNA here is from genome assembly GCA_041302975.1 of Bacteroidota bacterium. Lineage (GTDB taxonomy): Bacteria > Bacteroidota > Bacteroidia > UKL13-3 > UKL13-3 > UBA6183. The sequence continues at coordinate 7,548 of JBFYQC010000249.1, read as the reverse complement.
GATAATCCGCCATCTAATGTCAACATTGGGTACTCCATGCCATCGCGTGCATCGGCAACAATCATTTTAGGATAAGCATACAAACCAAAATCGCGCGAGTAAATATCAATAACCTTGGCGGCAAATATAGCTGCATCTTGCCAACGTGCGGCATGAGGTTCTTGCGCTAATGAAATACATTGAACAGTATTACCATTAGGTAATTTTAAATTTACTTCGCCAATACGGTATGTTGGATCCGCTGTCCAGGCAAAATCGTGCACATTTATTGCTCTGAAGCGCCATGTTTTAAAGTTACCGTCATTAGGTGTAATTACAGATGGTTTTTCGTAAAGTGGTTTATCTTTAAAATTTTTTATATCGAGTTTTGCACGCAAATCAGCAGGCAACACCTCTTCCCTATTTATTAACACACCCGTAGCATCCATAACATAATGGCTTGGCATGGTAAGCTGCACATCAAATGTTCCAAAATCACCATAAAACTCTTTACCCAAATGTTGATCTGTTTCCCAACCAAACTTCCTATCGTAAACGCAAACACGTGGATACCAATGCACGCCATCAAAATGTTTGTTTCCGTATGCATCAAAAATTTTCATACGCCTACGCTGGTCTCCACCAGCATCAAAATATGTTTTAAATTTAATCTCAAATGAAAGAGATGTATTAGGCAATATAGGCTCATCCAATACCACCTTCATGATACTAAAATCTAATTGTGGCTTGATTTCAATTTTCTCAATTAAAGGGTCCGCAGCCATTTGTTGACCTTGTTCATCAACCGACTGCCCCCCCATGCGCATACGTTTTACAATTACACTTTCTATTTCGGTTCCTTTGCCAGCAGCTTCATATTTTCCAAATTTCTGGTGAAAGTTATTTGAGATGTTTAGCTGTTGTAAATAACCTCCTTTTAGAAATGCATTTTGGTATAAATGAAAGTATACTTCTTTAAGTGTATCAGGAGAATTATTGTAATAAACCAATTCTTCTTTTCCACCTACAACATCTAATGAATCATACAACGTAACCTTTATTGTGTAATGCACATCTTGCTGCCAATAACCATCAAAAGGCTTTCGGTTTTTCCAATAATAAGGATTTGAAGTGCTTCGGTATTCGCCCATTTGTGCTAGCGAAACCATACTAATTAAAATAGCACTTGTTATTAATGTGAGGTGTTTTAACATAAGCGGCAATTTATAGCTTATCATGGTAAGTTACAAAATAGAATAGTAACAGCTTGATTAAATTACTTAAGCCCATATTGTAAAATTATATGCAAAAAAACAAAGCGCTGGCATATTGCTTTAATTAATTAAGTTAATACATTATAATTGTAAAACACTACAACTCAATAAAAGAGAAGAAATGACAAAACATTTTACTGCTGTTACCCTATTTATAAGTATTTGTATAGTTGGTTTTTTATCTATCCCGACCTATACATTTAAGCCTGTTCATAAACCACAACAAAAGGTACCTAAAAAAGACCGAATGGATTTGGCTTGGGCGCAGGAGAATGAAATGACTATAGACCCAGAGCTGGGATATGTTCCTCGTGAACGACTGCTTAAAGCATTCGAGTACAAAGAGCAATTGTTGAATAAAATTAAAGGCAAAGCAGCTATTCCGGGTGTTAATTGGGTTGAACGTGGGCCTCGTAACTGCGGTGGCCGTACGCGTGCAATTCTGGTTGATTTAAATGACCCGACACGTAAAACCATTTGGTCGGGAAGTGTCGCAGGCGGATTATGGAAAACTTCAGACATCACACAAACAAACCCTGCATGGACCAATCAAAACGACTTTTTCGACAATATGGCTATTTCCTGTATTACACAAGCACCGGGAAATCCACAAGTAATGTATTTTGGAACAGGAGAAGGCAACAATAACGCAGATGCAGTGAGAGGATTAGGTATATGGAAAAGTACAAATGGCGGTACAAGTTGGAGTCAGCTATCATCAACCAACAATAGTAATTACCACTACTGCAACCGCGTATTTGCACTTGGTAATGGCGATATCATTTTAGCTGCTACCCGCACCGGTTTATATCGTTCGGTTAATGGGGGCAATACCTGGACAAAAGTACTAGGTACAGGCATATCATCGGCCGGAGGAAATGACGCAGAAGATATTGAACGCACAAGCAATGGAACATTGTATGTTACAATGAACAATGGAGGTACAGGTTCTGGAACTATTCATAAATCATTTAATAACGGTGCAACTTGGACTACTCCTCGTACTATAAACGGTTTAACAACCGGTAGAGAAATTGAACTTGCTGTAACAGAAGTTGACTCCAACGTAATATGGGGAATTGTTGAATCGGGTGGAATTATCAGATCAATTATACGCAGCACAAATGCGGGTAATAACTTTGATACAACAACTGCATACCCTAATGATGCTGATGGTGGTATTCCTGATAACGACATTTCTCGTTCGCAAGGGTGGTACGATATTTCTATTGCTGCTGACCCTAACAATGTAAATGTATGTTATGTAGGCGGAATTGATTTATTCAAAACCACTAATGCCGGTAGTTCTTGGCAGCAAGTATCACATTGGTATGGTGGTTTTGGTTTTCAAGAAGTGCACGCTGATCAGCATCTTGCTTTGTTTGAACCAGGTAATTCTAATGTAATTTATTTTGGCAATGATGGTGGTATATATAGAAGTGCAAATGCTACTGCTACAATTCCAACTATTAGTACAAAAGAAATTAATTATAATACCACACAGTTTTATGCTGCCGATATACACCCTACCACCGATAATTTTTATTTAGCCGGTGCTCAAGATAATGGCTCGCATAGGTTTACCCAAAGTGGGATAAATAACACTACAGAAGTTACTGGTGGTGATGGTGCATTTTGCCACATTGATCAAAACCAACCAGCCTATCAGTTTACTTCATACGTTTACAACGCATACTACAGAAGTACAAATAGCGGCACAAGTTTTAGCGGAAGTGGTTTAACTTTTGGCACCAGAACAGGACGGTTTATTAACCCTACTGATTATGACGACTCGTTAAACATCATGTATGCAGCATATGCTGGTGGTAACTACTTGAGATGGAGTAACCCACAAACAGGAAATACAACCACCACAGTTACTGTTACTGCACTTAACAACATTATGGTTAGTGCAGTAAAAGTATCACCTAATATTTTAGGTCGTGTATATTTTGGCACCAGCAGTGGAAGAGTAGTGCGGGTTGACAACGCGCACAGCGCAAGTGGCACAGTGGCCGGAACTCTCATTAATCCAACGGGTTTACCCGCGGGATATGTAAACTGCATTGAAGTGGAAAGTGGAAACGATGACCACGTGATTATTGTGTACAGCAGTTATGGTGTAAACAGCATTTGGGAAACACGTAATGGTGGTATAGCATGGACAAGTGTAGAAGGTAATTTACCCGATATGCCAATTAGATGGGCATTAATGAATCCCAATAGGCCTCATCAGGTTTTAATAGCAACAGAATTGGGTGTTTGGAGCACCGATTCGTTAAACAGCGCAGCAACTAACTGGCAACCTACCAACAGCGGTTTAAGTAATACACGTACTGATATGCTTAAACTTCGTAAATCAGATAAAATGGTTGTTGCAGCCACACACGGTAGAGGTGTTTTTACCAGTAATGTTTTTGGTCCGTTTAACCCAAGTGCTAATGTTAATTTTAGTGCTGATAAAAGGGTAACATACATTAATACACCTGTCCAATTTACCTCAAGTTCAACAGGTGCTACCACATACCTTTGGAATTTTGGAGATGGAACAACCAGCACATTAGCTGCGCCCATAAAAAATTACACTACAGCAGGAAATTATAATGTTACATTAACAATTAATGGTGGCCCTGGAACCTTAACGATCAATAACTATATCAAAATATTACCATACAGAGGTGTACCATATTTGGCTGCTGATGGTGGAAACTTTGAAACCAACCAAAATGATTTTGGAGCAAACAATGTAAGCGGAACACCATTTGAATTAGGCTTTTCAACAATAGCTGGTAAAAGTGGAACGTTCTCAGGAAATAATGCTTGGGTAACTTCAATTTCAACGAATTATATTGATAACAGTGAAGCCCAATTATTAACTCCTAATTTTAATTGTACAGCAGCCGGTAATTACACCTTAAGCTTTTATACCAAATACAAAGTAGAAACAACTTGGGATGGATTTAGGGTTGAGTATAGTATAGATAAAGGGACTAACTGGTTACCTTTAGGAACAAACACTGCAACCAACTGGTATGATTATGCCAATACCTCTACAGGAAGACCTTTCCCGAGCAATGAAGCCTATTTTTCAAATGCAACATTAATGACATCTTTTGTGCAAAAATCATTTACTACAAACGTATTTGCAGGCCAAAGTCAGGTTTGTTTCCGATTCATTTTTAAATCGGATGTGAGTTTAGCAGATGCCGGTGTTGCAATAGATAATATTGAATTTAACGGCCCTGTAAATAGCGCTTTACCTGTAAGTATTGGTAACCTTATTGCTAAAAGATTAAACAAAGATGAAGCACTAATTAATTGGAATACATACAGCGAAAAAAACAACAAAGGATTTGAGATATACAAAAAAGATGCTACTAATACCAATTGGGTATTGGTTGATTTTGTTTCAGGAAAAATAAATAGCAGCGAAGCCCAATATTACAGTTTTACTGATGCAAATGCCGGACACACTGCCGTAGCTTACAAACTTAAACAACTTGATATTGATGGAGGATTTAAATGGAGCAAGGAAGTTATTATCCCTCCATATTTAGAACAAACAAGCGATGATGTGTTAAGTATTTTACCGGCTGGAGGAAAACAGTTTAACATCAACCCTAAAACAGAATTTAACATAACCATTTGGTTATATGATGCACACGGTAGAGTAATTAAACAATTGAGTTTTGAACCTCAACAACAAAAAATAGATTTAAGCGAATTACCTGATGGTGTATATTTTATTCAAGCACAATCATCAGATGGAAAACAACAAATAATTAAACTTCCTGTTTTCTAATTCTAATAGAAATTAATTTAAAAATCCTTGGCAGCATTGTCAAGGATTTTTTGTTTGTACAATACAAAAACTAGCTTCAATCATATTTTCAATTTAAATTCTATCCATTAAATTCGCGACTTTATTAATTAAATGTTTAACCCATCTTGCATATGGAAAACAGCAAAAACAACTTTCAGGTAATAGCTTATTACCACTACACATCTATACCCAATGCGGAAGAACTTGTTCCTCTACATTTGGAATTTTGTAAATCAATTGGCATCAGAGGTCGTATTTATATTGCCCACGAAGGTATTAATGGTACTATAAGCGGAACTATTGAAGATTGCAAGAAATACATGGACCATTTATTGGCCGACCCTATGTTTAAGGGTATTGAATTTAAAATTGATGAGCACCATGAACACGCTTTTAACCGCATACATGTGCGCTACAAAACAGAAATTGTTCACTCAGGATTAAGAGATCCCAAAGAAATTGACCCGACCAAAGAAACCGGTAAACATCTGCGGGGCGATGAATTTGCCAAATTAAAAGAAAGCGATGATTTAATTATTATTGATGTACGTAGTAATTATGAAACCCGCCTTGGTCGTTTTAAAAACTCAGTTACTTTAGATATAGAAACCTTTAGAGAATTTCCGAACAAAGTTGCTGAATTAGAGAAATATAAAAACAAAAAAGTAGTGACCGTTTGTACGGGCGGCATTAAATGCGAAAAAGCATCTGCCTATTTAATTAAGCAAGGTTTTAAGGATGTGTATCAACTACACAATGGAATTATTGGTTATGCAAAAGATACCGGAGGCAAAGATTTTGACGGTTCGTTATACGTATTTGATGGCCGTGTGAGTGTGCCAATTAACAACGTTAATCCAACTGCCATTGCCAACTGCAAAAAATGTGGCACACCAACATTTCGTAATTTAAACTGTGCCAATGTAGAGTGTAATGAGCAATTTAATATGTGCGAAACTTGCAGCGAAGAAATGCAGGGTGCATGCAGCGAAACTTGTTTAGAACACCCAAGAAAACGCCCTTATAACGGAACTGGATATTACACCCGTCCGAGCTTGGAAGAATTGACTAATCATTAAACTTTACTTATACTCTTGTGCCGTGGTATTTGTGTTATTAACATAAACACTGCGGTACATTTTAATAAAAATGATAAAATAAGATAACATTAACGGGCCAAATATTAAACCTGGCAATCCAAATAAATTTAAGCCAAGTATAACCCCAAAAACCGTTATAAGCGGATGTACATCTGCAAATTTCTTTTGAATAGTAAAACGTGCAATATTATCTATATTAATTACCACTATTGCACCATATGCCGCCAATCCTAATCCCATCCATAAACTATTTGCAGCCATTAAAATAATAGCTGCAGGAGCCCAAATTAGTGTACTACCAGCAATAGGAATTATAGAGGCAAACGCTGTAATAACAGCCCAAAATATAGGTTCGTCCATACCAAAAATCCAATAACCAATACCAGCAGCAGTACCTTGAATAGTGGCAATAAGAGGAACTCCAATAGAGTTGGATAATGTTTGTGATTCCAATTCCTCTGCCAATACTTTAATGTTGTCGTGGTTAAAAGGCAAATAATTATTTACTTCCTTTTGCATATTATCACGTTGAACCAACATATAATACAACATAAAATACATCATACCAACATTACCTAATAACACAAATAGTTTGCTGATAAATGAAGGAATTATTTGTCCGAGTTTTTCCTGCATGGTTAAAATCATTTCTGGAGAAAACAATTGCCTTCCACTTAACTCTAAGAATTTTGCATCTAATACTTTAAGCGGGCCAATAATAGTTTCGGGGCTTGAAACAATTTGAATAATTTTACCATACAATAAATTACTGAACGTAATTACAGGAACCAAAACAATAACAAATGATAAAAGTATAATTAGTATAGCACTAGTTGATGATCTCCACCCTCTTTTATCAACCATGTAATTCATCATTTTACGGAACAAAACAAAAAAGATAAGTGCCCCTAAAAATGGCGTAATAAAATCGCTTAATAAATAAACAATAAATAACCCAAATGCATTTAGTGCCAAATAGGCAATCGTACGCTTATTAAAATGAATTTGATTACTCATAAATAAAGATTAGTTACAGCAGCAAAGTACATAAAATTGTATAAAAAAAGAGGTTGCCTTTTATAAGACAACCTCTTTTTTATATGGTTTAGTTACTTAATTATTCAGTAACAGTTAGTTTTTTGGTTGTGCTTACACCATCAACAGATACGTTTACAAAGTAAACACCTGCTTTAATGTTGCTTAAGTTTAAGCTAACGTTGCTGCTACCTGCTGCTAATTTACCAGAATTAATTGTTGCAACAGTTTGGCCTAATAAGTTTGTAATATTAACAGCTACATTACCTGCTTGCTTTAAGTTAAAACTAACAGTAGTGCTGCCATTTGCAGGATTAGGATATACGCTGCTAATAGC
>JBFYQC010000248.1:0-6127 GCA_041302975.1 Bacteroidota bacterium | reverse complement strand
GTTACTTCGAGGTTAGTCCATATGCGCGGGTTACTTCAAATAAAATTGATCAACCTCTTTATGTAAAATACAGCAGCCGAGTAAACGATACACACTTGGTTAAAGAGCCTGGTTTTACTATCCAATCCACCGATTTACACAAGAGTTATTTATTTGCCACCCAGCGTGCCTTTGGCGATTTATTTGGTGAAGTAAAAATGTACATGCCAAGTGATGTTGGATTTATTTTAGAGATTCAACAAATGGAACCTAAGTGGACTTTTCATGATAAACAAAGTGTAAACCAATTTAAGGATACGTTTAATTTCACCGAAGCTTGGTGTACCATGTATTATGCAAGTACCATTTACAGAAACGATTTATTGGTGAGCCAATCAACAGGAAGTATTACGGTAAAGCAAGAAGAAATACAGGCATACAAACCCGAAGTTGTTTTTAAAGAAGCCGTTAAACGCAGCATAGCACAAATGGCACAAGAGCATTACAATAAAAGATAGTTTTTGTATTCTTACCTCAGTGATAACAGCGATTTTCGCAGCGAACACAGCGAAGAGTAACACTCATAGAAGCCGCAGATTAGCAGAGAATATGAAGAAGGAAAATAGTCGGTGAACTTCTGTGTATTCTGTGAGACCTAAATAATTGCGAAGCAATCGCTGTGCTAGCTGTGTGAGCGTTGTGCTCGCTGTGGTTAAATCCCCCTACTGCAATTTACTAACCAAGTTAGTTACAATATTACCCCAACTATACGTTTCATAAAACGTTGTAGGTAATTGCTTGGGTTGATTGATGTGTTGCACCACCGCATTTGCAAACGCGTCCCAATTGTTATCATCCACTACAATTAAATTATTGCCACACACATTTGCATCAATACCCAATGCTCCATTTTGGGTTGATATAACACGTTGATTTCTGGCCAGCGAATCGATCGCTTTTGTTTTAACACCACCGCCACTTAAAATAGGGTTTAGCATAATATCAGCAGCATCAATGTATAGATTAATATCATCAACAAAACCCATGTATTTGATGTTTTCGGTGTCTGCAATTTTTTGAGCAATTGGCTCAGGCAAGCCCTTGCCACAAATAATAATTTTAAAAGCTAAATTCTGTTGAGTTAATCTCGGGTAAATCTCCTCCACAATAAAATTTACAGCATCGTAGTTTGGCGCATAACTTAAGGTGGAAAAAAACAATATCATCTTTTCGGTTGGGCCAATATTTAACTCTTGTTTTAGGTTTGATATGGCTTGCTGGTTGGCAACTGCTGGCTGTTTATCATAACTTACTCCGTAAGGGGTAAGCAGTGTGTTTTCCGTTTTTAAATCAAACTCATAAATGGCTTTTTGTCTATCAGCTTCACTCAAGAAAAAAACCAAATGCGCTGATTTATACGTGAACTTCTCATACATATAAAGCATTTGCCAGAACCATTTACCCATGCTTTTAAAACGCAAATACTCTATGTTATGACTACGTATAGCAATTTTATTTTTGGTAGTAAAACGGAGCCAAACAATTAACCAACCAAACCAAGGTTGTTCAAATAATATCCAATCGGCTTGTTTCTGTTTAACCAGTTTTTTTAGTTTGCCAATCAACCCCAAATTATAATACCTACTGGCTTTAAATGGCATGGCATAAACCATATCTGTATTTCCTATTTGATGCTCGTATCCGCTTTTGTATGGTTCAACAGTAAATGCAGTTACATCATTACTTTTCGATAACTCGTTCAATAAACCTGCCGTACAAATTTCGCCTCCGGTAGTGGCCGGTAAAAACGGATAGGAAATAACAGATACAATGCGCATGATTCTTTATTTGTAGGCCTCTACGTTTATACGATCTCCAGCAACGCCAAACCATTTCGTTAAATAATAGTTGGGATATTGCATTCCTTTTTTTACCAAGTTTTCGATAAAAGTACCACGTAAAGGTATGGTTGATGGATGCTTAATATCGTGCTTAACCATAACTTTACTAAAACCCGTTTGTTTGCACATACGTGTTATGCTATTGCCGGTAAACTCGGTTAAATGGTAAGGTGGGATAGTCATGGTTTTTTGTTTGCCCGTTAATTTGTAAACAAAAAACGCCAACTTACTCGATAGTAAATTTAACGAACCTGGTAAATGGATAAACGCTACTCCACCCGGTTTTAATATTTTTTGAACCAATTGCATGGCTTCAGTAGGGTTGGTAAAGTGTTCCAGCACGTCACCCATTATTACCACATCAAACTCGTTATCAAACACTTCATTATTTAGCAAAGAGAAATCAAACGGCTTGTTAATTAAGTTTAACCCAAAATTCTTTTTGGCATAATCAACTGCAAATGATGATAGTTCTATGCCTTTAACGGTGTAACCTGATTTGCTCAATGCATGTAAAAAGTTTCCTGTTGCACAGCCAATCTCTAGTATACTCCCTTCCTTACAGTACTTTTTCATGTTTTCAATGCCATCTGCATAATCGCCATTATTTAACAAGGCTAAATAATCCGTATCCATATGGTGTGTGGCGCTATCGGCTTCGGTAAAATAATCAGCAGCGTACATTTCTTCAATTTCTTGTGCCGAAGGTAAGGGCCAAATGGAGCGCAGCCTGCACTTATCGCACTCGTATAGCCACAAATAACGTTCTTTAAACAAATACCTAAAGGGAACTTGACTTGCTTTTGTTGAACCACATAAATTACATTCGAAATCTTTAGCCATGTATGTATATTTGAAAACCATCACAAGTAAACAATAATAATGTCAATCATCAAAGTTCACGACAGAAATTTTGAACCTTTTATACCCGCTAAACAAATCGAAGTGCGCGTAAGTGCTATTGCGCAACAAATTACGCAAGAGTATGAGGGAAAGAATCCTTTGTTTTTAGCAGTACTTAATGGTGCATTTATTCTGGCTGCCGATTTATTTCGTAAAATTAACTTCCAAAGCGAAATTTCATTTGCCAAAATATCAAGTTACTCGGGTACATCAACCACCGAAAACATTAAACAATTAATAGGATTTAGTGAAACCATTGCAGGCCGCCACATCATTATTATTGAAGATATTATTGATACCGGATTAAGTATGCAATATGTGCTTAAGCAGGTTTATAATCAACAACCAGTTTCGGTTAAAGTCTTAACTTTATTGTTTAAGCCTAAATCATTAAAAGTAGATATAACACCTGATTACGTTGGATTTGAAATTGAACCTAAGTTTGTTTTGGGGTACGGTTTAGATTACGATGGTTTGGGCCGAAACCTACCAGATATTTATGCTGAAGTGCAGTAGTTATAGCTTTCTATCTTCCAGCTTCTAACCTCACTTTTTGCTCCTACACTTATCACTGCAGAATTTCACTTCATCCCACACTTTTTCCCATTTTTTGCGCCATGTAAATGGTCGGTTGCAGGTTAAACAAACCTTGGTGGGCAAGTGTTGCTTTTTCACTCCTCTCATCGTTTGCTTACTTTGTTTAAGGTAATTTGTCGTTGCAGGTTACATTTAAAACGGTCAATTTCCGGATTGCGTTTTTTGGCATGTTTTTGCGAAACACCTTGGTTTACCCTTTTGCGCCACAAACGCCAACTGCTTGGTTTAAGTTGGTTGCGCATCAAACGAATCACATCTCCTTCTGCAAGCCCAAATTGAACCTTAATGGCATCAAAAGGGGTGCGGTCTTCCCAGGCCATTTCAATTACGCGGTCAATTTCTTCAACGGTTAATTTATTCATCATTTAATCAAACAGAAAAGGCACAAAAGTGTTTAAATACCATGCAGCAAAATGGTCCAATTTCGGTGGTTTGGTTAAAACGTGATTTGCGTTTAACAGATCATGCACCGCTAAAAGCCGCCATAGAGAAAGGACTTCCTATTTTAATGCTCTATGTTTTTGAGCCCTGTTTAATGCAAGCACCCGACAGTGATGTGCGGCATTGGCGTTTTGTTTGGCAGAGTCTTACGGATATTGAAAACGATTTGGCCAAACATCAAACCAAATTATGCATAAAGTATGGCGAGGTGGTTGATGTCATGACGGAACTACATTATGCGTTTGATATTAAGCATGTTTTTGCGCACCAAGAAATTGGTGTAAAACTTACTTTCGACAGAGACATTGCTGTGGCTAAATTTTGTCATCAGCATTATATTTCATTCAACGAATTTCAACGTGATGGTGTTAAGCGTGGCCTTCGTAATAGAAAAACATGGAATAAGGATTGGAAAGATTTCATGAGCTCGCCAATTGAGCAGCCTGATTGGAGTGCGTTTATAAAGCTTGACGCTGATAAAATATCCGAATTCGAGAATAGGGAAGATGTGTCAACTGAAGTAAAAGTAAATCATCCTGCTTTTCAACCCGGTGGTGCAAAATATGCACGACAATATTTAAGTAGTTTTTTGCAAGAGCGCATGTTTAACTACATGAAGCATATTTCTAAACCACAATTCAGTAGAATGGCTTGTAGTAGATTATCTCCTTATTTGGCGTGGGGAAATATAAGTATGCGTGAGTTGGTGCATGCAGTAACCCAAGAACACAGCAAGGGAAACAAAAGAATATTGTCGTTTTACATTGCACGCTTGCATTGGCATTGTCACTTCATACAAAAGTTTGAGAGTGAATGCCGCATGGAATTTGAAAACCTCAACACATCATTTAATAACATCAGAACCGAGTGGAATGAAGCTAACTTTGAAGCATGGCGAACAGGCAAAACAGGCTATCCATTGGTAGATGCTTGCATGCGTTGTGTAAAGGCAACAGGTTACATCAATTTCAGGATGCGTTCAATGTTGGTTACTTTTTTAACGCATAATTTATGGCTCGATTGGAAAAAAGGGGCTATACATTTGGCCAAACAGTTTTTAGATTATGAACCAGGTATTCATTACTCTCAATTTCAAATGCAATCAGGTGTAATGGGGGTTAACACCATTCGCACATACAATCCAGTAAAACAAAGTTTAGATCACGACCCGGATGGTGATTTTATCCGACAATGGGTAAAGGAGTTGGCTAATGTTCCTGCGCCATTTATTCATCAACCTTGGTTAATTCCTGATGTTTTGCAACAACAATATGGTTGTACAATTGGGGTTGATTATCCCATACCTATTGTTGATTTAAAAGCCAGTGCGCAACATGCTGCCAAACATTTATGGCAAACCAAAAAATCAACAGAAACACGTCAACAAAACCTACGTATTTTAGAGGTACATACCCACAGAAAAACCGAGCAAGAGCAGCTAGTTACTTCTCGTTCCGGTAAAAGAAAAGCAAAGATTGATTTAAACCACAAGTTGTTTTAGTGATTATCTCGTACCAATTTTTATATTGCAACAAACTACATTCTTTTGAAAGCGATTATAGATTTAGGTACCAATACTTTTCACCTGTGCATTGCCGAGGTTAAACAAGGAACGTTGATAGAATATTATAAACTTCAAGTTCCTGTAAAAATTGGAAGTGGTGGTATCAATAAAGGATTTATAACTGCAGAAGCTTTTCAGCGTGGTTTAACAGCTTTAACCGAATTTAAAAAATACATCGATCAGTTTCAGGTGCAAGAGGTGATTGCTTTTGCAACATCAGCTATACGTAATGCAAAAAACGGAAAGCAGTTTATAAAAGAAGCAAAGGGAAATTGTGGTATTGAAATCACCACCATATCTGGTGATGTTGAGGCAGCCTACATTTACAAAGGTGCTTTTCATTCTTTTAAATTCCCTGATTACCCTGTTTTGGTGATGGATATTGGAGGCGGAAGCGTGGAGTTTATTATAGGTATTGGCGAGCAAATGATCTGGAAACAAAGTTTTGAAATTGGAGCTGCTCGGTTAATAGATAAGTTTCATCATGCCGATCCTATAAGTGAGGATGCTGTAAATAACCTTACACAATACTTAACAGAAACGCTGGTGCCTTTAATGGATGCGTTAAGTCAACATCAACCCCAAATGCTTATTGGTTCTGCAGGTGCTTTTGAAACGGTGGTTGATGTGGTAATAAAAGACTTGGCAATAATTCCATTGTCGTTAAGTAAAAATGCCTTCGAAATTCGTAAAGAAGACTTAGAGGTGTTTATAGAAATCATGCGTACGTCAACTCAAGACC
>JBFYQC010000247.1:0-10412 GCA_041302975.1 Bacteroidota bacterium | reverse complement strand
ATACGTTAAACAGCACTAAATAGATAACACCAAATGCAACAATGGGTAATTGAGTGTCTGGTTTAAATGGTGTTTAAATTCCGTTTAAATGGAAATCTCAGCCGCTTCGAGTTCGGAGCGTTAGCCCCGAGCACTCGGGGTATCGAGAAGTGGACTTAGACAGTATATTTATTTTTCCTAACTCCTACTTTAGCTCCGCTGAACTGCGTTTCGATACAAGCGCAATCACAATACCAACCCAAGGCGCACTCAAACAGGCTGTAACGAATATTCAACCCAAACACAGATTGTTAAAGTTGATTATATTTGAGTACCTAAATCAACCCTAATATAAAACACACCCATGGACAACAGCCGCGTTTATAAAATGAAATTTGCAAGTGTTTACCCGCACTACATTACTAAGGCCGAGAAAAAAGGCAGAACAAAGCAAGAAGTAAATGTTTTGATTTTTTGGTTAACTGGATATGATGAAACAAGATTGGCCGATATTTTAATTAACGAAACCAACTTTGAAACCTTTTTTAATGAGGCACCCAACTTTAATCCCAATGCAAGTAAAATAACAGGTGTTATTTGTGGTTATAGGGTTGAAGAGATTGAAGACTCAATCATGCAAAAGGTGCGTTACTTAGATAAGATTATTGACGAATTGGCTAAAGGAAAAAGTTTGGATAAAATTATGCGTACGTAAAACCAAAAACTATAAAATAGGTGAAGCCAAGATTACTATATGAAGTATTATAAATACTTAACTATCTTTGTATTGGTTTTAAGTAGTGAAAAACATACAAAAACATATTGCTTGGTTATTATTGGTGTTGTTCAGCATCACCTTTTTACCTGTAAATTTTCTGCATCACCATGCAGAAGATGAACATGCTATGGCCATGCACAACCATTCCAATGCAGAAAAACACCATTGCGAATTGGACGATTATGTATGTGATATTTCAAACCAAACACAACATTGTGAGCACCCACAACATATTGCCAAAACAGTAGCAAAATGTTTTAGTTGTGAGTTTCATTTTGTGAAACATTACCAAAATAACTCATTTAATTATATTGCCGAAATTCCAGTGCTATTAACACAGCACAAACCCTTTACATCGGCTAATTTGCGCAAAGCAAACATCCTTTTAAGCAATAAAGGTCCACCTCAATTGTATATACATATTAGTTAACGGAGTTTGATTGGTTTGATGTTATTACTACAACAAACCTTGTGTATATTTATTAATCTAATAAAACATGTATCAAAGTACTATACGTATTTTGTTGCTATGCTTTACATTGCTTTTATCATCTAAAAATTTTGCCGGAAATATTCCGCCTAAACTATTCACAGTACAAGTAATTGTAGTTGATAGTTTAAGTAAACACCCTTTAGAAGCTGCAAGCATAAGTATAGCCGAACTACATAAAAATACAATTGCCAATACCAATGGTATAGGTACTTTCGACTCGTTATCGAAAGGCTTTTATACCATACAATGTGCATTTCTCGGATATCACTCAACACAACAAAAGGTTTGGGTTGATCATGATATGCGCGTGTTTATAGAACTGTGCCCCGAACATACGCATTTACACGAGGTAGAAATTAAAAGCCATAGCGATGAGCTAACTCGATTTAATATTCAAACTCGTACAACATTAGATGCGCAATGGATTGAACGCATTAGAGGCAACTCACTTGCTGAGTTGTTAAAATTTATGCCAGGTGTTACAACTTTGGGCAGCGGAGTAGCCATTGCTAAACCCGTTATTAGAGGATTACACAGTAACCGTTTGGTTACCATAAATGATGGAATAAGGCAAGAAGGCCAACAATGGGGTGCTGATCATGGAACAGAAATAGATCCTTTTTCATTAAATAAAATTGAGATAATAAAAGGAGCATCTTCTGTAGAATTTGGAGCAGAAGCCATTGGTGGAGTTGTAAGGTTTAGCCCGCGAGAGTTTAAAGACACAAGAGGTATAAATGGCGAATTGTATCTAAATACCGCTAGCAACAATGGGTTAGGTTCAACTGCATTGATGGTTGAGGGTATGTTAGGAAGTAAACATAGGTTAAGTTGGCGAACCACCGGCAGCTTAAGAAAAGCCGGTGACAGCAGAACGCCTGATTATGTTTTATCAAACACAGGTTACGAAGAAATGAGTGGTAACTATGCTTTACATTACCAATACAAAAACTTTCATGTAGAATTAACTCAAAGTTATTTTGGAACAAGTATTGGCATTTTACGCGCATCACATGTGGGTAATAGTACTGATCTGTTACAAGTAATTCAATCCGGTAATCCTTCTTATGTTGCACCATTTACATACAATATTCAAAATCCTCGTCAAGAAGTAAACCACAGTGTTAGCGCATTAAAATCATTTTATGTACTAAAAAGCGGAATCAAATTACAAGTACAATACAGTATACAATACAACAACCGTAAAGAGTTTGATAGGCCACCACGTTGGGCCACATCCCAACAAATTAATCCTAAACCACAATATTATTTACAACTTAAAACGCAACTTGGCGAAGTAAAAGTGGAACATCCAAAATGGAAAAATTTTAAAGGAGCAATTGGGTTAAGTTGGATGAAACAAGATAATGTGAGTGAAGGCATTCAACCCATAATTCCAAATTTTATTGCTTCTACATCAGGTATTTACGCTATTGAAAAATGGCAAAAAAACAGATGGGCATTTGAAATGGGCTTACGTTATGATTGGAGAAATCAGTCGAGATATATTTTGTTAAATAAAGAAGTTAACCAAGAAAATAAGCTTTATGGAAACGCTACATTTTCTGTAGCCTCATCCTATTGGTTTAATGAACAACTTAAACTACAAGGTGCAATTGCATCTGCTTGGAGGCCACCAAGCATTAATGAATTATACAGCAATGGCTTACACGGGGGAACTGCAACTTTTGAGGTAGGTAATGCTCATCTAAATCCCGAGCGTAACTTTAATACAGAAGTATCTGCAATCTTTACAAATAGTAAATGGAATATAGAGCTAAATGTTTATAGAAATTATATTCAAAACTTCATTTATAAGCTACCGGTAAATCCGCCAATTGTAACCATTCGTGGTGTATTTCCCCAGTTTAATTTCACACAAAACAATGCATTACTTCAAGGTACTGATTTTGTAGCAAATCGTTTCATTACTAAACACTTTACTGCAAGTATTAATGCTTCTTATTTACATGCTCAACAAATAGATAATAATACTCCGTTAATTTTTATGCCAGCAAACAGATTAGGTTTAATGATTAATTATCAAAAAACTAAAATCTGGAAATTACATCATGTGTTTATTCAACCACGGATTATACATGTTACAAAACAAAATCGTTATCCTATAGGTATTGACTTTGTAAATCCACCTGATGCTTATACTTTACTTGATATAAACTTTGGATTTGAACAGCATTTTGGTAAACAAACATTACGTTGGAGTTTAAGTGTTAACAATGCATTAAACTCAAAATACCGCGATTACTTGAGTCGCTATAGGTATTTTGTTCTTGAGCCAGGGCAAAACCTAATCATTAGGCTTACCATACCTTTTAATATTTACAATAAAAAACAACTTTAACATGAATACATTAAAAAAATTATCATTAGCATTAACAGCTTCAATCCTTATTTTTTCAGCTTGCGACAAAAATGATCCAGATCCAACTAAACCTGGAGGTACAAACACACAAGAGTTAATTACTACAGTAGTTTTAAATGGTTATAATGCAAATAATCCATTAGCAAACCAATTTTCTGTAAGGTGGGAAGACATTGATGGAGATGGAGGTAACATCCCAACAATTGATACTTTAAAATTAGATAGTGGAATTACTTACCGAGTTCAAGTACTGATGTTAGATAAAACTAAAACTCCTTTTGATACTATATCTAATGAAGTTATAGAAGAGGCAAATGAACACCAAATGTTTTATACTCTAAGCTCAAATTTAAATGATAAATTAAACATAGCTCGTTTAGATATAGACAGCAATAACCCACCGCTACCAGTAGGTTTAGACATTAGAATAACGCCTTCACATGTAATTAGATTTGACATACCATTAATTGGCAGTTTAAATTTAAAACTTAGCCATTATGATGGTGTACCTAAAACCGCTACTCCTTCTAATGAGAGCGATATTGATATTACGTTCCCTGTTAGTTTGAATTAAAACAAAAAGCGAGTCTAAAAAAATTAGACTCGCTTTTTTTATGCTTGTTCTGTATCTGGAAAAAATAACGCTTTTAATTCGGTAGCATCATCAGGTTTCATTTTGCCTGCCAATATTAAACGTAATTGCCGTCTGCGCAATGCTCCTTCAAAACGTTTTTGCTCTTCTTCATTCTCTGGCACTACAGCGGGTACACTAACAGGAGTTCCATTTCTATCAAGTGCAACAAAGGTGTAATACGCCTCGTTACTTTTAAATTTTTCACCACTTGGAATATTTTCTGCCCACACCGTAATATGAACTTCCATGGATGTATTAAAAGAGCGTACTATCCTAGCCTCTAATGTAACAACATCACCCAACTTAATACTCTTTTTAAAACTAACACTATCAACAGATGCTGTTACCGCTAATTTACCGCTATGCTTTTGTGCAGTTATTGCTGCAGCAATATCCATCCAATGTAAAAGCCTCCCTCCCATCAAATTATTAAAGGTATTTGTATCATTAGGTAACACAATTTCATTCATTATAGCCACCGATTGGCTTGTGGTTTTTGATTCGATTGTCATATATAGCAAAGGTAATTTATATTTAGGGTATAAAAAAAGAGGCCCCAATGGAGCCTCTTTTTACTTATAAAATTAACTAGAATTACTCTTTTATTAATTGACGGGTAATAACATTGTTACCAATGTGAACACGTACCATATAAACAGCAGACTTGGCACTAAACTGTGTTTCATTTAGCTCAATATTTTGTTTGCCCGCAGTTAATAAACCAGCATGGTGTGTATACACGTTGCGTCCAATCATATCAAACACTTCAAGTTTAACGTTTTCTGAATTTTCCAAGTCGAACTCTACCTTAGTTGATTGAGTAAATGGATTTGGATATACGTTGAACTTAAGCTGAGCAGCCAATTCTTCATTTAAACCAACATTGGCATTAATTGTAATCGACTCACTATATGAAGCATCACACGAATTAGCATCAAGGATTGTTAACTCAACATTATACACTCCTTTACGATCAAAAATGTGTGTTATTGCATTTGAAGACGTATTAACAATAGGCGTTCCATCTCCAAAGTTCCAAGAGTAGCGAGACAAACCAGTTCTATTAGAGGTAAATCTTACTTTATTAGAATCTAATTTATCAGATACAAAATTTACAGATAAAGCACTACTTATAGTGATTGTTTTTGTTGCTGTATCGCGACAGCCATCAACATCAACTATCAACTTCGGTTGTTTAACACCACCACTGATATATGAGTGAGTGGTGTTAGGAATATTAGAAGTAGAGTTATCACCGAATATGTATGTAAATGTAGGAGTAACAGAAGGAGGAACAATTGATTGATTTGTAAATGTAACTGCTTTACCCGCACAACCATTACTTGTTGTAAAGTCGGCAATGGCTTTGTCTTTAACAGTTGCAATAGATTGAATTGAATCAACACAACCATTTACCGAATCAGTTGCCACTAACTTAACAAAGTAAGTTCCTATGGCGCCAAACGCGTGAACTGGTGTTGCATCTGTTTTAGGGGCAGAATTATCACCAAATGTCCATCTGTATTTAACTCTTGTTAAACCATCAGCAAAAGTTGAATTGTTATTGATAATCAGATTACTTCCTTTACAAGCATTATCTATTGTAAACGCTGCACTAGGCTTGTTAAACACTGAAACAGTTGTTGAAATGGTATCAGTACAGCCGTAGTTTGAAATAACTTTTAAAACTGCTTTGTAAGATCCACCTGCAGGGTAGTAATATAATGGAGAATTTGAGTATCCAATATCTCCATTACCAAATGTCCACTCGCTACCAAAAGTATTTATACGTCCATTTTTTCCTGTTGCAATAGAAGATGCGTTACTAAACTGAACAGGCGCTCCAGCACAAACATTTTGAGCTGTAAAACTTGCAGTTGGTTGTGCAAATACCTGAACAGGATTTGTAGTAGTATCGATACATCCTTCTACATTGCGAACAAGTAATCGCACATTGATGATGGTGTCTGATCCAGCAACAATTGCATCTACAACACTACTATCAGCAACCTGACCGCCAATATTAAATGAATAGAAATTACCTGAAGTATGTGCACCTGTACTTGTGAAACGTGTTACCTTGCCTTCGCATGATAGTGTTGAAGTAAATGATGCTACCGGTGAAGGCAATACAGTTACATTATAAGCCGCAGAATCCAATAAAGTTGTGTTGTTTTTTACAATCATCCTCACACGGTAGTTACCAGGTGTAGCATATGCTTTTATAGGGCTAGCTGCGTTAGATGTTGTTCCATCACCAAAATCCCAGCTGTATTGCATAGGCAAGGTAAACTGACCGGTTGTAGATACATTGGTAAATTGATTATTGATATTTTGACAAAGTGTATCATTTGGAGCAAAGAAATTTGCAATTGGAGCATTTCCAATAGTTACATATCTAACTACAGTAGAATCACAACCTTGTGGTAACAATCTTATTTTAACCAACATTGTAAATGTTTTATTCGAATCAACAGGCATTCCCGTTACAATGACATAACCTGCAGTTGAAGGAGTTGGAGGAACAAGTGTAAAGTTACGCGCTGAATCAACAATTACATTTGTATTTGTTACCTGATTATATAAATACTTATACAACGTAACATCAGCTACTGTCCAAGTGTTATTATATCCTGCATTAGTTGCTCCTGTTGGTGGTACAATTTCATAACGTGCTACTCCACCAACTTTTATTGCATCTGGAGTAAACATATCGCCTGAGTTGTATTGTCCATCATATACAGAACCTCTAATTACAAAAGGCCCGTTTTTAAAGTTTCTGAAATGAACTATAGCTGTGTCATCTAAGAAATTTGTACAATTAGAGGTTAAGTTACGAGCCCAAACACGTAGGTAAGCCGAATCAGATGTAGATAAATAACCTTGCAATGTCATATTTGCATCATTACCTATCACAGTTGGGCCAATAAAGCGTTGGGTTAACATGTCGAACATCGTGTATTCAAACTTAGAATCAGCGTTGGCAATTACTAAGTTAATTGAATCATTGTAACAATTTGTAAAGTTTTTAGGTGTAACCGGAAGTGTTAGGAAGTTATCGAAGATTACAATACTATCGATGATAATGTTACCACCATTTTTAGAATAACCTTCAATTCCTAAACGAATGCCAGAGTTACCTTGTAATCCAAGACAAACATCATAAACTTTATACCCAGGAACCGCAAAAGAAGCGTTTTTACGATAAATAGGATAACTTGATACTAAATCGAAATACATACCAAAACCGTAAGAAACCCTTACTAGTATTGAATCATTTAGATTGAAATTATCTGCTGATTGTGAAACGAACAATCTTAAAGTAGGACGTTTCGCATCACTAAAGTCTAAGCAAGTTGAAGATATACGAGCTGCAGTATTGTTAACTGAATTTAACATAGCAGCGCGGCTACCAGTTAATGGAGCCAATACTGGATTGGTAACCGAACCAAATGATTGTAAATCCCAAATGTTGGTACTTCCATCAATTCCTTCTGCTGTCCAATTGTATTCATTAGGCAAATCAAAACCAGTTGCAATTGCACGATTTGGAGTGATTGCAATTACTGTTGTTGTATAGTTATAACCAGATCTTGGGTCAGTATTAACAAATATTGATGATTGATTTCCTCCATCTACGCCTGAGAATCTATAAGCAATCATCGTATTCATGGGTTGAGCAGGAATGGTATATACTCTATCTAAACCAACTTTAGTAGTAGCAACAGCTGCAACCTCTGTACCACCATTAATTCGGTAATACATCGTATCGTTAATAACAGAAGATTTATCCATTATACGTGCTTTAATCTCTAGAGGTACACCATCAAAGTTACAGAAGTCCGCAGGTTTAGTCATATCATAGATTTTTGGTCCAAAAATATCACTATAAGTACCCACATACTCATGTGCACCTATTGTTGCAATTCCAGTGGCTAAACCAGGGCGTGGAGAGGCTAATATATCATTATTTACACGACTTATACGTGAACCAGCACGGTATAGTGGAGAGGCTGTACTAGTTGGAATCAATAAGTTAACATCACTTGTATAAGGGGCTGGAACACTCATTGATAGTGTATCTTGCTTGGTAAAATTAGTCCAAGTTGTTAGAGTAGAGTAATTAACTGCAACTGCTCCTATGTTAGATCCACCAATTTGATTATTTCCAACTGTTCCAGCAGAATAATAATTGTTATAATCTGTAGACTTGAATGGATTAGTAGCACCAGCGATGGCGATAGCGTATATATTACCACCTGCAGAAGCACGAGATAATTTATTTTGTAGAATATTATTTAATACATTGATATCTCCTAAAGTGGTAGTCGTTACGCCTATACATGCAGATATACCAGATGATCCAAGAGTAGTAGCTTGACCCATGTTGATTGAGTTATTCCAAATATTTACATCAATATCACGGAATTGAGCAGGAACTTGAGAACCATTTAATAATATAGCATAAGGGTTATTAACAAAATTAGCTCCTGTTGGAGTTGCTCCTAAAGCGGCAACCTTAGAAATCATGTTGTTATAAATGTACAACGATTTTTTCTCGCCCCATTGTAAGTTCACATTTAAACCATAAGCTGCTGCACTATTTGTGCTTGTAATACTTGTGATGGTATTACGTGTAATGGTAACAGCCGAATCAGTGTTAAAGAATGGAACCGCAGCGTTACTAATTTCTATACCGCTATTTAAATTAAACGTTGGGATATTATTTCTGATTACATTACTATCTATTAACAAATTCGCTTGTGAAATAGCTAATACACCAGCTGCATTGTTTATACCACCGAAGTAATCAGTTGGTACGCCCGCATTATAACTAGTACCACCAATGGTATTACCTTTTACAACAGTTCCAAGGTCATATGAACCAGCAAATGCTGTGTTACCTCTAAGGTGAACACCATATTTTACCCCTGTAATTAAGTTTCCTTCGTAACGATTGTTATTATTTCGCTCTCTAATTGGGTTAAGAGGAACAGTAGTTGTTGAATTGAAAGCAACACCACCTTGATAAATACCTGCAAACGTAGAAATTGAGGTAGGCGTTGAATATCCTATAATATTACAATTTTTGATTTCTATATTGGTAGCAGGTTGCGCCCAACCCATTACATCAATAATCCTAGTTAATGCATTATTAACATAACTAACGTTTGCTGGCGTTTGTGGCAATCTGATTGTTAAGTTTCTACCTGTTCCATCAGAAGAACCATCAATGGTTACCCAACGAGCTCCTTGGAAACGCAATACACTTCCTGCAGCTGAAAATTGAGAACGAACGGTAGCACCTGTTGATGCTATAACAGGATTTGCTCCAACAGAAGGGCGAATAATAATTTGCCTGTTGCCACTCATTTTTGGATAATCGTGTAAAGCTGCAATTAATGTATCTCCTTCACCCGCATAACCGGTGGTGATGTTCACTAAAATTTCATAAAAAGGAGGTTGGTCTGCATCAACACCATTAGTATTAATATAACGGAATAAATTATTGATAGTATTAAACGTACCAACAGTACCTGTTCCATCTAAAGGAGGTGCTAAAACACCATTAACTTGATATGTTGCACCACCTAATAGTGGAGAGTAACTTCTAGGCAATTCTAAAGCACCAATGGTTGCTTCAAATGCTCTTGCATTACCTGCAATATCAGTAACTATAGAACCGTTTCTTACGGTTGCTTTAGCAATGTGACCAACAAACATGGTATCCATTAAACTAGTAGTATCATTCTTAAATGGAATTTCACCAAATTTTGAAGATGTTTCAAATCCATATCTAGTCTTCAATTCAGCCATTGAAGGCAATTGAATATTAGGATTTACTATACCAATTATATTGTTACTGAAATTTGAATTTGCACCTGTATAATAAACGTTGGTATTGCTCTCTATAAATGGATTTTGATTTCCACCTACTACAATAGCTGCAGCATTTGATGCCGTACCCGCAATTGTTCTACCGTATGTATTAGAAAAAATATTGCTACGTGATGTGATACCAGCAGCCCTTGCATCAACATACAATGCTGTTGAATAGGCTCCAGCATTCACTTGCGTTACAGGATGTTGCGATAAATGAATGGTATTATGTATTAAACTTACACCAATATTTACTACACCTGCA
>JBFYQC010000246.1:0-2963 GCA_041302975.1 Bacteroidota bacterium | reverse complement strand
TCAGGTGGCATCTTTGCCCATAATATAGATTACCTGCACCACTTTTTACAATCGTGGCCCAACCTATTAAAAGAAACAATATTTGGCGTTATAGGTGGATTGTTAATGGTTATTTTAATTACCATCAGTAAAAAGGTGATGAGATTATTAAAGTAACTGAATTGTAACACAACGCTTAATAGGCTTTAAAATTACAAATTGACAATGCCTTATGCACCTGGTGATTCCGAAACTTCGGACCGTGGTGATCTTAGTGGTAAAACATAATCAACAATCACAACTGTAAAACTATAACCGTTCTGATTTCGAACGCTGGGTTCGCTGTGGTTAAAACTCGTCAAAACAAAAAAGCGAGACTCCCTTTTAGGAAGCCTCGCTTTATATTTTAGTATGGTTTTGTATTATTCAGTAATTAATAACTTACCAGTAAATACTTTACCGTTGCTTTGTGTTTTTAAAATATACACACCTATAGGTAATCCTTTGGCTTTAATGGTAACGGTTTCGGCACCTGCTAAAGTTTGATTGTAAACTTGTTTTCCAGTTATATCATACAACTCTACATCAATAGAGGTTGCTCCTTTAGGTAGCAAAATTTCGAACTCACCTTGGTTAGGGTTTGGCCAAAAACTCATACCACTCTCTTTATTCAATTCATTTAATCCTGTTGAGGTGGTTGGCGGTAAATCAAATGCAGCTGTTCCATCGGTGCGAGAGCTCGATAAACCTTGATCGGCTGAATATCCTAACCCCCTGCGTGCAAAAGTGCTCCAAATGATAGCACTATCTGCACCGTTATTGTTCATTTTATCGGCTGCTAAAATCGCATCACGCGCATCTACAAAACCAGGATTACATGGTTGTAATTTTAATCCATCAATTACCAATTGCAAAGCGCGGTTATTTCCTCCTTTACCAGTATATAAATTACTATCATAACCATATTTATCAATTAAATTCCAATACAAATCGTATAACATGCTGCACCATACGGCACCAACACCGTGAGGTATAGAAGCTGTTTTAATGTAGTTATAAGTTGATGGATTGGTAGTCATGTTGCGGGTGTAACGGTAAGTTCTAATACCTGTACCACTGATGGCTTGGTAGCTCAACCATGTTCCTACGCCACGTGCACGCTCAACAGAGTCCATTGCACCATGTGTAAGCACCAAACCAAAAAAGTCGCTCCAACCCTCACCTACTTGCTCTTGGTTGGTTAAACAATTCGAGTTGGCCGGTCCACCAGTTAAACGGTTCGAAATACCGTGACCATACTCGTGTGCAATTACTGCATTATCAAAATCACTATCGTATACACCGTTAAAATCAATATCTGGATTTAGGGACACAAATACACTGTCGCGCAATAAACGTGCTTTTAAAGAGTCGCCTGCTACCTTACTAATCATTATAGCCGGAATATTAATATCTGATGAAGGATTGCCAGTCATCTGATATGGTGCTTGCGTATTTGAGTTAACCACAATTGCCATAATAGCTCCTGCATTTTGCGCATTTCTTACTTTGGTTGGAAAATTACATGTGCCTCTGTCAATTAAAACCACTTTACCTGTATAATTACCCACAAAGGTATTACAACCTAGGGTGTTAGTGCTACCATCGTTAACCAATACCAACTCTTTTCTTACTAAATCAAACGTTTTTGAACCAAAAGCAGCAAGCACAGCAAGCGTAGAATCGGTTGTGCTGTTATCAATCATTTTTACATAAGGAGATGGCAAAGTAACGCCTGTTCTTGGCCATAAAAACATTTGCATACGAGGTTTTTGTCCATCAGCAGGCGTAGCAAAATTCGCATTACCTGTTCCACTTCCATCTTGTGCATCGGCATTTACAGCATCGTTTCCTTTACCGCCTCTACCATAGTTGTTAAATTGAAAATTACCCGACTCTTCATCAAACCCGTAATGGTACATAACATCATGCATAAAGTTGTTCCATACAAAAACATTGGTAATTGCAGCGTCTAAATTTTTATTGTTAGACCCCAACATATCGTATGGATAAACAAATAATAAATTAGAACCACCGTTGGGGCTATATCCTGCTATATTATTGTTATCCCTATCTTCTGACGCATATACATTATTACCTGCGGTAATGGTATATTCAGCTCCTGAGACAGCATCAGTATCATGCCAACCAAATGGTGAAGCTAGAGAATCGCTTGGGTTTATTAATATTTTGCGGTTGCCATGGTTAGGACTTTCAACACCTAAAGGTAATGCGTTGTATGCTGCACCATCACTACGTTTTTTCAAGGTAATTGGCGTTGTTTGTTTGGCATTTGATTGTGTAGTTACAAATGTTGTTGCATGATGATGGTTTTGATTATTGCAGCTCACACTCCAATTGTTTTTATCAATTACTTCACCGTTTGCAGCATCAACCCTAACATTCCACCAATTGTTGGTTTTGGCATCAAGCCAATTGGTATTATAGGCTAGTTTTAAATTACCCGCCTCGGTTAAGTAATAATACAATTGTACATTTATAGGTTCTGTCGAAACTGCATCATCTTTTAACGTAAGCTTGTTGTCAACTAACGGAAAAGATGTTTTAGCCAAAACCGCTGGAGCATTTAATGCCAAATGATTAGCAGTGGCATAAACAGCAGTATTTGGTGTAACAGCAACTTTTAAAGCTTGCGCTTTTACCGCAATATCTTTAACAAAACTTTGGTTAAACGTTACCGTTTGGTCGTTTTTTATGTGAATACTTCCTACCCCATTAAATACTTCTACGCCTTGGTGTTTTTGACGAAAATAAACGTGGGTAACACCATTATGTTTGGTGGTATATTGATTAGTAATGATGATTTGTGCTACATCAGAAGTTGTTAGACCTTGCAAAAGTAATGCACTTTTAATTTTGGTTTCGATGAGTTGTTGTGCTTGAACACCCAGTGTTAACAAAGCACTTAATAGTAGTGTATATAA
>JBFYQC010000245.1:0-2522 GCA_041302975.1 Bacteroidota bacterium | reverse complement strand
ACAAAGTTTGCATTTTTAGGAGTATCAGCAGGTAGGTAAAACACAACATCTGCCAACTCATAATTTTTACGAATCTCGTA
This sequence comes from Bacteroidota bacterium, assembly GCA_041302975.1. Taxonomy (GTDB): domain Bacteria; phylum Bacteroidota; class Bacteroidia; order UKL13-3; family UKL13-3; genus UBA6183. Next base: position 2,442 of record JBFYQC010000245.1, on the reverse strand, counting down.
ACCCGAAGGGGAAAAAAAACTGACTGCAATTTGTATGTTGTGTTGCGCTTTTAGTTTTTCAATTAAAGGTCTGGCTTGCTCAAACTCACCCAAAGATGCACAATGAAACCATGCTAACTTTTTTAATGGATCACGATTAAAATGAGCAAGTTGTTTAAACGTATGTTCACGACCAACCTTTAGTAGCCTTGCTTTTTTTTTAAACAATGCAGCTATGTTTATTGCTAGCCCATAAAACGATATCGCTAAATCGTATATCATTATTCAAAAATAAACTCGTCACTACCAGCCTTGGTGCGCATGTATACAGGAATCATCCATGAGAAACGAATGCCGTAATAAAAATCATTATGCATTTTTAAATCGTACTGCATCTCATCGTAATTATATTTACGTCTGTTGTAAGTATATGCTTGCATCAACTCAGCACCCACATAAAAATTGGTGAATCGATTTAGGCTGTGGTGCTGATATCCCACAAACTGGCTAAAAGCCCAACCACTGCTATACCTATCATATCCTGCGGCTCTTTCTTCCGTTAAACTAGGCACATTATTTTGGGTAATGTTGATGTTAATTTTATGCATCACCAAACCACTGCCTAACATTATTTTTATACCTGTATTTCTGTTTTTACTGCTTACGGGTATTAAGTATCCAACCTTACCCAACACGCTAAATCCTCGCATGCCCAAACTAACCAATGCCGGTGTACCCGAGTTTGTATTAATGGCTCCAACACTATTGGTTAAATTATTAAGCATGTTTGAGGGTTTAAGGTTGTTGCCAAAATGGTAACTGCCCTCAGCACCCATTAACATGTTATGCGTATTTTTAAATAAAACACCCCCACCCAATGAATTAAACTCATTAAACCTACTTGCAAAATCGCCACTTGGAGTAAAGTGTGTGTAATGAAATTGAAAGTTAAATATTTTATTGCTTTTACCCACCCAAATTTTCTTTTGAGCATTGGCTTGAATTACGCCAAACATGATAAAAACAACTAATAAGGATTTGCGCATAGTTAAATAAATCTTGCCCCAAAAATAACAGAAATCTTTGTTTGCCTGCATCATTAATTATATTTGTTGCCTAACCGTAATATTGTATACAACATGAAGCCCATTCAAATGGTTGATTTACAGCAGCAACACCAAAAAATCCAACAGCAATTGGATGAGGCCATTGCGCGTGTAATTCAATCGGCTAAATACATTAATGGCCCCGAGGTAGCCGAATTTAGCCAAAACCTAGCCCAATATTTAGCAGTACCATATGTAATACCTTGTGCTAACGGAACGGATGCCTTACAAATTGCCATGATGGCTTTAAACTTAAAACATGGTGATGAAGTTATATTGCCTGCATTTACCTACGTGGCTACTGCAGAGGTAATTAAGTTATTGGGCTTAACGCCTGTTATGGTTGATGTAAACCAAGATGATTTTTTAATTGATATTACTCAAATAGAAAAGGCCATCACACCAAAAACAAAAGCAATTGTACCTGTACACCTATTTGGCCAATGTGCCAATATGGAAACCATTATGCAAATTGCCAAAAAGCATCACTTGTTTGTAATTGAAGATACCGCCCAAGCCATTGGTGCTACATACACTTTTGCTAATGGCACTATTTTACGTGCCGGAACCATTGGTGATATTGGATGTACCTCATTTTTTCCTTCAAAAAACTTAGGTTGTTTGGGCGATGGTGGTGCAATGTTTACCCGCAATGAGCAACTGGCAAAACGATTAAAAATGATTGCCAACCATGGCCAAAGCATACAATACCACCACGATGATATTGGTGTAAACTCTAGGTTAGATACCATACAAGCAGCCATACTTAATGTAAAATTGCAAACATTAACGGCTTGCGAAAATGCCCGTAACCAAGTGGCTCAAAAATACGATGAAGCATTTGCTAATCACCCAAACTTTGACATACCTGCTCGTGTAAAAAACTCAACCCACGTTTTTCATCAATACACCTTAAAATGTAATGGTATAAACCGCGATGAGTTGCGCAAGTTTTTAGCCGAAAAACAAATACCATCGATGGTTTATTATCCTATTCCGTTGCATGCACAAAAAGCATATCATTCAGATAAGTACCCGTTAGGTTCCTTACCCGTTACCGAAAGTTTATGCAATAATGTAATTTCTTTACCCATGAGCCCCGAAGTAACAGCTGACCAAATGGAATACATCATTGGTCATATTAACGAATTTTGTAAACAATCAGCCTCAAAATAAATATAATGAAAATAGTAGTTGTAGGAACAGGATATGTAGGTTTAGTAACCGGAACTTGTTTTGCCGAAGTTGGTATCAACGTAATTTGTGTTGACATCGATAAAACTAAAATTGAGAATTTAAGAAAAGGAATTTTACCCATATACGAACCAGGTTTAGAAGAATTGGTTACGCGTAACAC
>JBFYQC010000244.1:0-2502 GCA_041302975.1 Bacteroidota bacterium | reverse complement strand
AAGAAAAATGGCAAGTGGTGTTGTTTGGCAGCGGCAAATACATCAGTACAAATTTTAATGCTAACGATACTTTGCAAGGTGATGATATGTTTAGCAGTGTAAGTTTAACCGGTTTACACCGAACTGAAAGTGAAGTAAGCAAAAGACAAAATGTATTTCAAACCATTTATGGCGGTAATGCGCGTTGGTTGTTAAAAAACGGACATGTTGGTTTAACTCATGTTCAAACCAATTATAATATAGCTTTTTTGCCGGGGGATAAACCTTATCAGTTATACAATTTTAGCGGAACAGATTTGGGAAATACCGGTATTGATTACAATTTACAATGGCGAAATTTCAACTTTTTTGGCGAAGGTTCACGCAGTTCTAACAATGCATTTGCTGTTACATCAGGCATGTTAATTTCGCTTGATGCCAATTTAGATGTGGTGATGTTGTACCGCAATTTTGCCAAAAATTATCAAACTACATTTGCCAATTCGTTTGCGGAAAACAGTGATACAAGAAACGAACAAGGAATTTATACAGGAGCATCATTGCGCATTACCCGCAAGTGGTTGCTTAATTCATATATAGACTTTTATCAAAGTAAATGGTTGCGTTATCTGGTTGATGGACCAAGCAGAGGTTTCGATTTTTTAAGTGAGTTGCAATTCATTCCATCACGAACCGCACAGTTTTATATTAGGTTTAGGCAAGAAATTAAAGGACGTAACCAAAGTAATAATATAGAGCGTGTTGATTACATTAGTTCGCAAACCAGAAGCTTATACAGATTTAATGCACAATATAAAGTGAGTTTAAATTTAAGTGCTAAAAGCAGGTTAGAGGTTGTTGCATTTAGTGATGATATTCATAAAAATCAAACAGGAACTTTATTGATGCAAGACTTGAATGTAAGTTTACCCCGCAAAAAAGTATCGTTGATTTTACGCATGGCCTATTTTACTGTTGATGATTACAATGCTCGAGTGTATGCAGCTGAAAATGATGTATTGTATCAATACGCTGTGCCTTTGTATCAAAATAGTGGAGTAAGGTATTATGTGGTGGCACGTTTAAAGTTGAACCGTAAGGTAGAGTTGTGGTTTAAATATAGTCAAACTCGTTACAGTAACGTCAATGTAATTAGCAGTGGATTAGAGCAAATTAATGGCAATGTCTTAACCGATTTACGATTGCAGCTAAGGCTTTTGTTATAAGCATAGTAATGGTTTATTATATAAACATATAGGTGATAAAAATTCTCTATAAAATATCACCCATAAATGTACATTTGCCGCAAGTTATCATAAAGTTAACATGGATATTTTCGAAAAATTACAGAAAAAAGCAGGTCCATTAGGACAACATGCCGATGATGCTTACGGCTATTATATGTTCCCTCGTTTAGAAGGAGCTATTGGTCCACGTATGACATTCCGTGGAAAAGAGATGTTAAACTGGAGCTTAAACAACTATTTAGGTTTAGCTAATCACCCTGAAGTGCGTAAGGCAGATGCTGAAGCAGCAGCTGATTATGGCTTGGCTTACCCTATGGGTGCAAGGATGATGAGTGGTAACTCTGTTTTTCATGAGCAATTAGATAAAGAACTGGCTGAGTTTGTAGGTAAAGAAGATGCTGTATTATTAAACTACGGATACCAAGGCATGGTTAGTGCCATTGATGCTTTGGTAGATAGACATGATGTAATTGTATATGATGCAGAGAGCCATGCTTGTATAGTTGATGGCGTTCGTTTACACATGGGTAAACGTTTTTTATACAAACACAACGATGCAGCAAGTTTAGAAACACAATTAATACGTGCTAAAAAATTAACAGACGAAACTGGTGGTGGTATTTTGGTAATTACCGAAGGTGTTTTTGGGATGACAGGTTCGCAAGGAAATGTGGCCGAAATTATTGAGTTAAAGAAAAAATATGACTTCCGTTTATTTGTAGATGATGCCCATGGTTTTGGCTCAATTGGTGAAGGTGGAAGAGGCATTGGTTATGAACAAAACTGCAACGATGGTATAGATGTTTACTTTGGTACTTTTGCAAAAAGTATGGCTTTAATTGGTGGTTTTGTGGCTGCCAAAAAAGAAGTGATTAAATACTTACGCTACAATTTACGTTCTCAAATTTATGCGAAGAGCGTACCTATGCCAATTGTAAAGGGTGCATTAAAACGTTTAGAGTTAATTCGTAATCACCCTGAATACAAAGAGCAACTTTGGACAATTGTTCGTGCTTTACAAGGTGGATTAAAAGAAAAAGGATTTGATATTGGCCACACCAACACGATGGTTACTCCGGTAATGATGAAAGGTACAGTAGGCGAAGCAACAGGAGTGGTTCACGATTTACGTGAAAATTTCGGAATCTTCTGTTCTGTTGTGGTTTATCCTGTTATACCAAAGGGCATGATATTGTTACGTTTAATTCCTACAGCAGTGCACACTTTGGCTGATGTAGAAGAAACTATCAATGCATTTGGTGCAATACGTAGCAAA
>JBFYQC010000243.1:0-5824 GCA_041302975.1 Bacteroidota bacterium | reverse complement strand
AAGTATACAGTCAAAGTATAAACATGAATGGTAAAACAGCAGATATAGCAGCAGAAGAATTACCATCAGGTATTTACTTGTTACAGTTAACCAACAACGGCAAACAATACACACAGCGTGTAACGATAAAATAATCGTAAGATAAATAACAAAAAAAAGTCCGTTTCTAATTAGAAACGGACTTTTTTATTGACTAACTTTAATCCTTAAGACTTTAGTAGTGTCTTTGGTTATTTTATACCAATCATCAATACGGTGTGGAATAACAGCAACAATGTAATTTCCAGAGCATACAATGGGAAGCCGTCCTTTTTCAAATAAATCTATTTTTTGGTCGACAAAAAAATCGCTTACTTTTTTATTGGATTGCATACCTAAAGGCTTGAAACTATCTCCATGATTCCAAGTTCTAATAGTAACAGGAAATGTAATTTTATCAGCATCGAGATAGAATAAGTTTGGTTTGAAATCAAATGGTATTTCGTCATTGTATGCTACTTCAAAATGGTAGTTATTAAAGGAGAATGTACTTGGAAATTCTTTCTCAAAAACGAGCCAGTTATCATTATCATTATTATGCTTTTCAATTTTTAGTTCATTTCGATTAAATAACAATTTATGCGTAAGGCTGTTCCATGATTTTCCACTATGGCGTTTATTGCTAATAATTTCATCTATTTGGTTACTGTTAAAGCCCATTGGTAGCAGCCAGTTATGAAGAAGGTAGTTGTAGTATGGTAATTGTTTAATTGCATTATGGTTAATAATCAATGTTGAATCCAAATAGATTATATATTTTTCCTTTAAATCGTTTAATTTGTCTTCAATAATCATATGTGCTTCTTGCAAAATCTGACTACTTTTAGCAATATGCTCCACAGCATGATTATTTACATCAATAAGCTTCGGGATAATGTGATGACGAATAAAGTTTCTTGTGTAATCATCAGATTGGTTGGAAGAATCGTTACGAAATGGAATTTGGAAATTCGCAACATAGCCACTTATTATTTCCCGACTAATCATAACTAAAGGTCTTAAAATAGTCCCATTTCGTTTTGGTATGGCACAAAGGCCTTTAATTCCAGTTCCTCTTGCTACGTTAAATAAAAAGGTTTCAGCAGAATCGTTAGCATGATGAGCAGTTAAAACATAATTAGCATGATATTTTTTTCTTATTTTTTCAAACCAATCATATCTTAAAATTCTTGCTACTTCTTGTGTTGACATACTCAATTCTTCACATTTAGTTTTCGTATCAAACCTAATAGATTCAAAAACAATTTGATGATTGGTGCAGTATGACCGAACAAAAGCTTCATCATCTATACTTTCTTGCCCACGTAACATAAAGTTACAGTGTGCAACAACAATATTCAGATTTTCTGATTTGCATAAGTGTAATAAGGCCATGGAATCTTTGCCTCCACTAACAGCTACAATAAATTTTTGCTCGTTGATGGTACTTACATTTAAAAAATCCTTAAGTAATTCCACAATATTCATGGTTCAAAATTACAATAATTGCTTAGTTTTGGTGGCTGCATGAAAAAATACATTTTTCTATTACTTTACATAACACTGCTACACTCGATACAAAGTGTAATTGCACAAGGAAATAAAATTGAGGTCATCAACGCCAATACGTTTGAGATTGAAATGCGTGGAAAAAGTAAGGTAAAAAAATTGATTGGTGATGTTAAATTAAAACAAGACGAAACCATATTGAGCTGCGATAGTGCTTATTTGTTTGATGAAACTAACTTTGTAGAAGCGTATCAAAATGTCAACATCAACCATAAAGATAGTTTAAACTTTTATGGTGATATTCTTAAGTATGATGGTAGAAAAAAACTGGCGCGACTAGAGAAGAACGTAAGGATGATTGATGCTAACTCTGTATTAACCACCCAAGAGTTAGAATTTGATTTAAGTAAAAATAAAGCAAGTTATTTTAGTGGTGGAGTTTTGGTGAGCGGTCAGAATGAATTAACCAGCAGATACGGATATTATTACACTACAACCAAGGAATTGTATTTTAAAAAGGAAGTTAAGTTGGTTAGTCCTGACTTTGTAATGACTACGGATACTTTAAAATATCATGCAAATACTAAATTGGCCACCTTCTACAGCAATACGAAAATTGTTTCTAAAGAAGATACCATTTATTGTGAAGCTGGTACTTACCATACAGAGAAGCAAACGGGCGTATTGCTTAAAAGGGCAAAAATAAGGAGTGCGGAAAACACGTTAATAGCAGATACTATTATTTACGATAGAAAAAGTAAGTATGCCAAGGCTTTGGGGGATGTGGTTATAATAGACACGGTTAATAAAACAATAATTTTAGGCGATGTGTCAGAAATGTTTGGCAAAGAAGGGCGAAGTTATATTACAAGCAGCCCGCTTGTGATTAGCATTGTTGACAAAGACAGCATGATGATTTGGGCTGATACAATATTCACTTATCAAAAAAGGGCCAAACAGCCCAAGGATATGCTTAAGGCATACAGAAATGTGAAAATATATAAAACAGATATGCAAGTTATTTGTGATTCATTGGTTTATTTAAAAACTGATTCGCTGATGACCCTGTACCATGATCCAGTTTTATGGAGTGATATGAATCAAGTAACAGGAGATACCATCTTGTTTTATTTGAACAATAGAAAGCTTGATTCTATGGATATCAGAAATAATGGGTTTGTTATTTCAAAAGAAACGAGCCGACATTATAATCAAGTAAAAGGACGGAATATGACTGCTTACTTCAAAGAAGGGAAAATATCATTCATACAAGTTTATGGTAACGGTCAAAGTATTTATTTCGCCAAAGAAGATAGTTCGTATATAGGAGTAAACGTTATAGATTGCAGTGAAATGGCGTTTGCTTTCGAGTTAGGTAAAATTAAAACTGCGAAATTTATTACCCAACCAGATGCAACCTTTTATCCTTTAACGGAGTTGAGTCCTGAAGAGTTGAGGCTCAAGGGTTTTGTATGGAGAAATAAACAAAAGCCAACTAAACAAAATCTAAAAACCCGAAAATTGTATGAAAAAGGCTTTGATTTATGATTAAAATTTATAAACTTTGATTAATACTCGGAAAAAATAAAATACAACATCCATATATGAGGACCAAGTTTACTTATCTATCAAACAAACTCTTCGCTTCTGCGTTCTTGTTGGCAATGCTAACAGGGCTTACTAGCGTAAGAGCGCAGGCTCCCTTTGCAGCGGGCCAAACCTATTATGTAAACGGTGTAGGTAACGATTTAGTTGCCCCTAAAGACACCTTTGCAAACCTATCTGGTGCCTACACAGCCGGAAATCCCTACATCAATTCAACTGGTATTATTTCTGCATTAACGGCAAATGGTATTGATCCAAATACAATTGGACAAATGACTATTCTACTGGTGCCGGGCTATACTGGTTCTGAGCCAAGTAATACGGGTGTTAATGTAGGCCAAATAGCCTATTCATCAGCTTTAAGGACAATTGTTCTTAAGCCAGTTCAAGGAGCTAATTTTACAATAACAACCTCGGTTGCTCAGGCCGCGAATACTGGTTTATTTAGTTTTATAGGATCTCAATATTTTGTGCTTGATGGTGAAGGTACACCTGGCCAACGTAATTTAACGTTTAATGTTAACGCAACTGGAGCAAATGCCACGCAAAGGGTTATTGAGCTAGTTAGTACAGCTGCTTCACCGATTAATACGGTAACCGTTAAAAATATCAATATTAATGGGGTAGCTACAGGAACAACTGTTACCACATACGCAGGTGTATACATTGGTGGATCAAATATTAATACCAATTCTGCCAGAAGAAATGCGAATATTAACATCACAAATTGTGAAATACGAAAAGTTCAATTTGGTGTTTATGCCAGAGGATTTGGTGCATCTGCTAGAGGTAACCAAGATTTAGGTCTAATTGTTCGTAACAACAGAATTGGAGGTAATGGAACTTTTATAGGTGGTGCTGCCAATGCTTCAGGTATTTTTTTAAGTAACCAAGCCAATGCTGTTATTGAAGGAAATACGATTATGAATAACCTTACAACTCAACCTGGTTTTAAAGGGATAGAGTTGTCTAACATTGCAAGTACAATATCACTAGATAGTAATATTTATATTAATGCAAATCGTATATATAACTTAGGAGCTACATCAGCCGGAATAACAGGTATACGTGTAGCATTGGGTAATCACCAATATCCTTTAAATATAAAAATTGTAAATAATACAATAGCTAAATTAACTTCACCAGGTTCTGCAGCTGTAAATAGTTTGCAATACCCAATTGGTATTTTAATTGAGGATAGTACAATAAAGGGAGGTATTGATGTTTTTAACAATAGTATCGCTTTAACAGGTGCTGTATTAAATGGGTCTTCATCAGCTTGTCTAGCAACAGGTGCAAATACTTATGGTGGTTTGCGCGTGTTTAATAATATATTTTCAAATGTTCAGCAAAACATTCCAACTTCAGTTGGTGCATACAATACATATGCAATTTTAGTTAATAGAAATGTTGTTGCTAATAACGTTGTTGCTCCTTTTGATAGCATTGATAATAACTTATATGAAGTTACAACCACTGGTGGTTGGGCAAACATTGGTTACACCGCGTTAAATAACTATACAGCAGTAGGCGAGTGGGCTGGTTTTACAGGATATGATGTAAATAGTATCGTAACACGTCCATTTTTCGAAAATGATACTACATTAGTTACATCAAATGGCGCAGCAACCATATATGCATCAGCTGGACGTGCAATGTTAGCTCAAGATATTTTAGGAAATACACGTCCTACAGCAAATTCATCTATTGGTGCCTACCAGTTCACTCAAAACACTACAAATGCGCTTGCTTCGTTAGTTGGTGGTGCTACATATAATATTAATGGTGTTAATGCTTGGCCAACTAATGCTAATCCAACCTTTGGATCATTCGCATCACTTAGTACATTCATCAACCACTTAAATAGTTTTGGAACAACAGGTACAGGTACAATTAACATTGTATTTACAACTGGTTATGCATCTGATGCAACTGTGCCACCTGCAATTTTGCCATATCCAGGTATGTCAGGAACTCGTCCTATACGCTTAAGTGCAAATGTTCCTGTTAATATTACCATTCCTAATGGCGCTTCAATTTCTAATAATTCAGCGTTAATTAAATTATATGGTGCTTCATCATTTGAATTAGATGGCACAGATGCGAAGAACATTACAATTAGTTTGCCAACCACAGCTAATTCAGCTCAAGCTAAATTAATTGCAATTATTCCAACAATTAATAATCCAACATCAAACAATACAATAAGAAACTGTATACTTAGAGGAAGTTCTTCAACTACTTTGAATAATACCCTTGCTGGTATTTATATGGGTGCTTCAAACAATCCAACAGGTTTAGCAAGTGCTATTGGTGGTGCCAATATTAATAACTATATTGGTGATAACATCATAGAGGCTGTTAGATACGGAATCTATTGGAGAGCAAAGGCAGGATTAGTAGATCAATTCTTAACAATTACCAGAAATACCATTGGTGGTAATCAGGGTATTGGAGGCGCTTCACCTACAAGATATATTGGAGGAGGACTTACAAATGCATCAGGTATATACATCAAAGGTGTTTTACAAGGCACAATAGATAGTAATATTATTAAAAATAATATACCAACGGTATCAGGTTTCAGAGGAATAGATATTGATGGTACAGCTAATGAACTTGGTACTCCTCAAAACATAAATATTACAAGAAATACTATTTATAATCTAGGATCTACAAATGGATATGCCGC
>JBFYQC010000242.1:0-3930 GCA_041302975.1 Bacteroidota bacterium | reverse complement strand
AGGAATCAGGTCGGATTTGGTATTCGTGGTGGGCTTTTGGGTTACTTTTTGCCCACACAAAAAGTGACAAGAAAAATGATAATTTTCTTTCTTGGGGTTGCACCCCAAACCCGCGATACTTTTTGTCTTGAAACAAAAAGTACCCAAAAAATTCAAGGCTTATGAGATTTTTGCTACAAGTTACGCTTGTTGTATGCCACGCAATCCAAGCCATTTCGCTGCGCTTCATTTCGGGATTGCTTCCCAAACCCAACGCAAATACAACTGCACTCACTTGTTACGCAAAAATCTCATGTACCGAATAGAGTCATTCATACATAGTTCAACAATCAAACATGAGTTTATTTGATGTTCATGTTTGAATCAATAAATTATGCTTGAATGACTCAGGTGCGGTGGGCGTCCACGAATGGTGTGAAATCCGACTGATTCTGCCCCTGGGGCGGTTGGCTTGTGCGAGGAATCAGGTCGGATTTGTCATTCGTGGTGGGCTTTTTGATTACTTTTTGGAGAAGCAAAAAGTGACAAGAAAAATGATAATTTTCTTTTGCATAAAAAAAGCGGCATAAGCCGCTTTTCATTATTGTGTTTAAAATTATTTTACACGCTCCACGTAATCGCCAGTGCGGGTATCTACTTTTACTTTATCTCCCACGCTGGTAAATAACGGAACACGAACTTCCGCACCATTTTCTAAGGTAGCAGGTTTTAATGTGTTTGTTGCAGTATCACCTTTAACACCAGGCTCGGTGTAAGTTACTTCTAAAATTACAAATGTTGGAGGTTCAACGCCAATAGGCTCATCGCCTTCAAAAGAAACCTTAATGATCATTTCCTCTTTTAAGAAACGTGCTTGGTCGCCAAACAACACTTCACTGATATAAATTTGATCAAAAGTTTCAGGATCCATTAATACAAAGTTGGTTCCGTCTTTGTATACATATTGCATTTCTTTAAAATCAACACGTATTACTTCAATAGATTCACCTGCTCTGTAGCGGTGTTCCATTTGTTTACCGGTTTTTACGTTGCGCAATACCACTTGGTAAAATGCACGTAAGTTACCCGGTGTACGGTGTTGATATTCCATTACTTGGCATAATTCGTTGTTATGTCTGATGAACATGCCTTTTGATAAATCTCCGGTATTTGCCATTGCTTAGCTTTTAAATATGATGGTGCAAGTATACATTTTTTTACAAATAGTTGCTTGCTGTAATCTTATTGTTGGTTATTGGTTTAACCTTTTTAATTCTGCTCTTAACAGTGGTGCCAAATTAACTGTTTGTCCGTTTTTAAGCCTGATTTGGTAAGGTTTTCCGCTTACACTGCTCGTACTGGCCAATTTATCAATAAAAATTTCTGCTGTTTTAATGGCACTCCCACCCTTTTTCCATTTCATGCGCAAATGTTCTGCAGCCTGCCCGGGTGTGTATTCGCCACCATTTCTTAAAAATACACCTTCCTGTTTGGCAATAAATGCAATTAACGATTCTATTTTCTGGGTTTCAGTTAACTTTTTAGGTTGTTGTAATACATTAACCGAACCAAATAATGATGCCTTTGCAGGAATCATCGCCCATAAAAATAAGGCTACCAATGTTATTTTAAGTTTCATTTTTTTAGGTTGAAGTTGTTTTATGCAACTATACCAAAATTAAGCCAAATTATTTTATCCCAAATTCAGTTCCGTTAATAACGGATCTGAATCGATAAAGAATTTGTAATCATCAATTTTAACAAATTGCTGAACAAATTCTAATCGGGATTGGCCAAACTAAATCAAGTAGCTCGCTTTTGCAAAGCTTCTATTGATTAATTTTGGCCTAATGTGTTATACCATTGTTGGTTTGGATAATGCGAGCGCAACAAAACAGGTTCTCCAATCATGGGTGTGGTTACTTGCATGTGCAGCTCTTTTGCCCTTGTTGTTACCCGGTTTAAAGGTTCGTTCCATGCATGAAGTGCCAGGGTAAATTTACTATTATGCACCGGCATTAACACTTTAGCTTTTAAATCAACAGCGGCTTGGGCTGTTTCCTCGGGCATCATGTGTATGTTTCGCCATGAGGTATTGTATTGTCCACACTCCAATATAGCCAAATCAAAACCACCAAACTTTGAACCTATCTCTTTAAAGTGTTTTTCGTATCCACTATCTCCTCCTAAAAACAATTTATAACCATTGTTTTCAAATACAAAAGACGACCACAAGGTTTTACCACGCGTAAATTTTCGGCCACTAAAATGCCTTGCAGGGGTGGCAGTAAACACCATGTCGCTATCAAGCTTAGCTCCCTCCCACCAATCGAGTTCAGTAATTTTAGTGGGTGACACACCCCAAAATTCTAAATGTGCGCCAACACCTAAGCTGGTACAAAATTGTTTGGTTTTAGGAATCAATTTCTGAATGGTTGCATAATCTAAATGATCATAATGATCGTGTGTAATCAACACCACATCTATTTCCGGAAATGCATCTACATCATACACATTACTGCCTTTGTAATTTTTACCAAAAAAACTAACGGGCGAAGCTGTGCCGCTAAAAACAGGATCAACCAAAATATGTTTACCATTAATTTTAATTAAGTATGATGAGTGACCGAACCAAATAATAGTTGGTATACTATCCGACAGTTGTTTTAGGCTAGTGGTAACAGAAGGAATATTTTGTTGTGGTTCACGTCCTTCTCCTTTGCGCAGGTAATCTTTCATTACCGTCCAATAACTCACACCTTCGGCCATCATGGGAGTTGGTGTTAAGTTCTGAAAAGCGCCATCTTTGTAATTTGGCGACTTTAATATGCGGTCTAGACGTTCTCCTTTAGGGTCTGTACCAAACTGTTTTTGTTGCATAAATAAATAACCACCTCCGGTAAACGAGGCCAATATTGCCAATAGTATTATCATTTTTGTTTTTTTAAACACCTGCAACAATACTTGTTTGTGAGGGTTGTTTTGAAACAAGTAGGTCAATCAAATAAACACATAGGTAAAGCCCTTTAATCTTCAGGTTAGGCATAAAACACAAAATCCGCCAAGCATTGCTGCCTAGCGGATTTGTTTTACGCAATAAACAACTTACTCTACTATCAATTTGTACGTCTTGGTATTTGCACCTTTTACAAAGTATACCCCACTTTGTAAACTGCTTATATCAAGGGTCGTTTCAAATGCTGTTTCTATTTTGGTATAAACCACTTTTCCGGTTAGGTCGGTTATGGTTATTTCTCCCAAGCTTTGTTGTGCTGTTTGTGCTATGTTAACAAAATTGGTTGCCGGATTCGGGAATAAACTTAAGGTGTTTGCTCCTGCCTCTTGAGTTTCGTTTACATGTACCACAACGGTATTGCTATGTTTATTTTTACCCGATACATCAATTTGGTTGATGCGGTAATAAACTTTATCTAAACCTGCATTCATGGCTTCTTTAGCCGCAAATACATCTACAAAATTATATTGTATACGAACTTTGCTGTTTACCGCGCCTTTAACTGTTCCAACTTCTGTAAACAATTCGTTATCGTACGATTTTTCAACCACAAAACGGTCGTTGTTAACCTCTGTTGCGGTGGCCCAATTTACCTCAATATCTTTTGCATTGGCAGCAACCTCCGCTTTTACTTCAACAAACTCAACAGGTAGTTGACTTTGGTTGGTAATGATCAACAAAAAGCGATCTCCTTGCGAGCCATTAGCTGAACTGATATTGAAGTTGTGTGTAAGACTTGCACGTAAATCAATAATTGCATTGGTAAACATATCTTTTAACAACACTTGCTTGTTAGCTGGTATGTCATTAAAGTTAGATGCTTCAATACGATACGCGCCTTGTGAACCTTGGATAAACATTACAAAAGTATCAGACACCACAGATAATTGAGGAATAGTATTGATGTGAATTTTTGTAGATGCTAATTTAAACCC
>JBFYQC010000241.1:0-2916 GCA_041302975.1 Bacteroidota bacterium | reverse complement strand
ATTTGATTTAGCGTTAGTATTTGTTTTATTAATAAAATGCCAAGAATAACTACTTCACAATAATAAACTCGCTACGTCTATTTTTTTGGTGTTGTTCTTCTGAGCAAGCAGAAGCATTTGTAGGTTCGCAAGCACAGTCGTTTACCAATTGGCTTTCACCATAACCTCTTCCAGTTAATCGGTCAGCGGCAATACCGTGTTTTACTAACCAAGCAATGGTAGATTTAGCTCTTCTGTCCGATAATTTCATGTTGTAGTCATAGGTTTGACGACAATCCGTATGGGAGCGCACATCAATTTTCATATCAGGATATTGTTTCATTACTTCCACAATTTTAGCCAGTTCTACTGCAGCATCCGGACGTATGTTTGATTTGTCTAAATCAAAATAGATGATATCGATACCTAAAGCTTTACGCAGGTCATCGCCAGTTTGCATCGGTTTTTCAGTAAGTTCTAAAGCTACTTTTGAGGTTGTTTCCCCAGAAGTATCAGGAATCGTAAGACTTATTTCATTGGTATTATAAGTAGCTTTTTCAGCTCTTACTTTTACTTTAGAATCACATTCCACCACGCCAAAATCATAAGCACCGTTGGCATCAGAGGTTATTTCTTTTAGTTTTTTCTCGGTAGCATCATATAAGGTAACTTTTGCCCCATTAATTGGTTTTTGTGAATCTTCATCCACAACAACACCTGTTAACAATTGCTCACAATCTTTAGGAATTGGAATAATTTCAGTGAATTTGTAAATATCATCATAGCCTAAGTTGTCTTCTTTTCTGTTAGAAGAAACAAAGCCTGTTTTACTTTTTGTATCGATGTAAAAAGCAAAGTCATCCATAGTACTATTTACAGGAGTTCCTACGTTTTTGATTTTACCTAGAGTTCCATCAGGTTGTAATTGGGTTACAAAAACATCCAATCCACCCAGTCCAGGATGACCATCAGAGGCAAAATACAGTTCATCGTTGTCAGTGATAAAAGGAAAAGTTTCTTTAGCTTCGGTATTAATTTTGTTACCTAAGTTTACAGGCGTACCAAAACTACCATCGGCATTAATACTTACTTTAAAAATGTCAGAAGCACCAATTGTTCCCGGCATATCCGAAGCAAAAAACAATGTTTTTTCATCGGCACTCAAAGCCGGATGTGCCACACTGTATAGGTTACTATTAAAAGGCAGTTCTACAATATTCGTCCATTTGTCACCGTCTTTTGTGGCTTTGTATAGTTTTAATAATATGGTTTGGTCTTTGTCTTTCCCTTTTTTACCGTTTAAAAAGTTGTTACGGGTAAAATACATGGTGTTGCCATCTTTTGTAAATACAGGAGTTGCCTCATGGTATTTAGAACTTACACTTTTAGAGAATTTCTCTGGAGATTCAAAGTTTCCATTATCGGTTACTTTTACACCATATAAATTGGTATAGGATTGATTGGTCCAGCTGTGTTTTCTACTGCTAATACTACCTGTATCTCTTGCAGAGGTGAAGACCAATTCGTTTTTATAGAAAGCAGTACCATAGTCAGAAAATTGTGAGTTGATACCTGCATTTTCGATTTTATATCTACCCGAGTTTTTCTTGATTTCAGCTAGATAATCTTTTTCAGATTTGGCAATTCTACCGCGACTATCGGTTCCGCTTTTTTGATAAAACGTTTCCATCATTTGATCGGCTTTTTTATAATCGCCAACAGTCTTTAGTGTTTGCGCATAACGAAAATAATATTCAGGCGCAACAGGTTGATTCAAATTAAAAAGTTCGGTGTACCATTTGTTAGCTTGTTCATACTTAGCTTGAAAATAATAGGCATTTCCTAATTTTTCAAACAATTCAACCGATTTATATCCTTTGTCAGCCACTTTTTCATAGGTTTTAATGGCATCTACATAGGCATATTGGTCATAATTTTTCTCGGCTTTGTTAAGCTTTCTTTCCTGTGCATTTGCTAAACTTAAGGTTAGTAAAAATGCTGTTGTAATTATTTTATATGTTCTCATGATTTGTATGTATTAGAAGAATCTAGGTGATACCACTTTTTCTGATTTACTTTTAAACTCATAGCGCAAGAAGATTTCATGCGAACCAGAATTATAGTTGGCAAGTTTCGTAGTTTCAGCATCATAGCCATAGCCAATAAACCAATTCTCATTCACTTGAAATCCGACTAATCCACTTAGGGCAGCATCCCATCGCCAAGCAGCACCCAATACAAATTTTTCATAGAACATAAAATTTGCGGTTAAATCTAATTGTAGGGGAGAACCAGATACCATTTTGGATAAGAAAGCAGGTTTAAATTTGATATTATCATTTAAATCAAAAACATAGCCCCCAATAAAGTAATAGTGCATACGTTCTTTAGCGGTTGCAGAAACATTATCATCAAAATGCTCTGTTTCTAAAAAATTTGGAACCGATAATCCGGCGTATAATTTATCTGAATGGAAGTAAACACCGGCTCCAATATTTGGTGAAAATTTATTGTCGATATTGTTCTGAAACTGTGGGTCAGTTAAATCATAACGATTCAACTTGGTGTAATCTACATTTAGTAAATTGGCAGTTCCTTTAATCCCAAAAGATAGTTTATAGACCTCAGAGGTTTTGATAGTGTAAGAGATATCGGCAGAGATGGTATTCTCATCCGAAGGACCAATTCTATCATTCACAAAGGAAACGCCTAAACCAAAATTGGAATTATTAATAGGAGTGTTCAAAGAAGCGGTATTGGTAACAGGTGCTCCATCTAAACCTACCCATTGGGTTCTGTGTAAACCAAAAATACTCATAACGCCTCTACTACCGGCATAGCCAGGATTGACATTGATGGTGTTATACATGTAATTGGTGTATTGTGAGTCTTGCTGTGCAAAACTCTGAGTTACGCCTAATAGCAAAAGCACAATAA
>JBFYQC010000240.1:0-29953 GCA_041302975.1 Bacteroidota bacterium | reverse complement strand
TAACTTTTCTCCTCAAACGAAATACCGTACTCGGCCAATTCATTTAAAATAGGGTTGTACAACTCTGGCATGGTTGGTATTACTACACCACGAAGTTTGATATCACCCAACATCAAGTGTTTGGCGGCAATGGCCATTGGTAAACCTACGGTTTTGGACATGGCAGTTAATACTTCGTTTTCGCCTTTTACCACCAAAGCGCTGCTTATTTTTTCTTTCTTGTTCGGATAACTTGCCTCAATTTCGTGATACATCACAATCATATCCAACTCACCTTTTTGCAGTTTCCATTTTTGTTGCAACAACTGTTGTAAAATAAAAGCAGGGGAGCCTTCATGTAAATTAATCTTGGTATTTTCAAACAAACCTAACCAAACTAATTTTTTGTAGTCCTCATGTTCTGTTGTCAGGTTTAGAAACGAACAAACACGTTCTTCTAATTTAGCCAAATTATTGCCGGGTGTAAATGCACTTACCAACTCCCGATAAGTTAAGTTTTGTGTGTTGTGAATAACAAAACTATCATCAGTTAACCCGAGTTTTACAAGGTTGTTCCATGCTTTTGCATACCCTTTTTTTCTTAACGTACCACGTAATACAGTATGTGCATTTTCAATGCCGTATGGTTTGATGTAGCTTAATGAATCACGGTTAGCGTAACTTTCGAATGAGCCATGATTTTCAATTTGCACCTCTTCCGTTTGCGTGAAAATACGTTGTGGAGGAATAAACTTCAATTCGTTATGCTCTAAATATTGTGCAGTACTTTGTCCAGCAACTACAACATTTCTTGGGTTCCAAGTAAACTTGTAATTCCAAGGGTTATCGTCAAACTCGGGTGCAACCAATCCGCCACAAAACGATTTAAAGACATCAATAACTCCACCTTTGGCCTTCACTTCATCAATCATTTTCATGGCTGATAAATGGTCAATGCCCGGATCTAAACCACACTCGTTAAGCAATAACACATCATTTGCCAATGCTTTATGGTGTAAACTTTGCATTTCTGTGCTCACATAACTGGCCGTAATTAAATGTTTCTTTAACGTTACACAAACACGCGCCACATGTATATGCATGGTAGCAGGTAACAATGAAATAATTAAATCGTTGGCCGAAACTAATTGCTCAACTTCTGCGTTATTGTTGGCATTAAGGGCAAGTGCTGTTGCCTTGGGGTGGTTTGCTACTTTGTTTTGCGCAACTTCTATGTTGCTGTCAACAACAGTAATTTGCCAGTTGTATGTGGTAGCTTGCTCTAATAAATATTTTATTAAGTACGATGATGAAAGTCCTGCACCAATTACAAGAATGTTTTTCATAAAAAAACGATTGTATTTAAGGGTACGAAGCTATACATTTACTTTACAATTTTTAACGAAACTTGCATAACCATGAGCGAAATCAGAAGAGAATCTATTTTAAAAAGATATACAGATATAAACGAATTGAACGAGACCGATCGCATGTTATTGGCTGAGGCTAAAAAAGCGGTAGCTACCTCTTATGCGCCCTATTCTAATTTTCATGTGGGTTGCGCCTTGCAATTAAACAACGGTGTTATTGTAAAAGGCAGTAATCAAGAAAATATTGCCTATCCAAGTGGTTTGTGTGCGGAGCGTGTAGCCATATTTAGTGCGGGTGCAACCTATCCCAACGAGGCGGTTAAAACCATGGCCATTACTGTAAAAGCAGATAAGTTTAAGGTAACTGAACCCATTATGAGTTGTGGTGCTTGTTTACAAAGTATGAGCGAGTATGAAATTAGATTTAAACAACCTATGCGTGTTGTTTTACAAGGCGAAACAGGCGACATATATATAGCTGAAGGGTTAAAAAACTTTATGCCGTTTATGTTTTGGACAGATGAATTAAAAGGATAACAATGACCACACTTAAAGCTAATTTGGTTGATGTAACACAGCGTAAAATTTATGCTGCCGAAGTGAGTTTTGAACATGGTGTGATAACTGCAGTTAAGCCTATAAACGAAACAGTAACAGGTTTTTTGTTGCCGGGTTTTGTTGATGCGCATGTGCATATTGAAAGCTCACTTTTGGTGCCTTCTGAGTTTGCCAGAATGGCTGTAATGCATGGTACTGTTGCAACTGTTAGCGATCCGCATGAAATAGCCAACGTGCTTGGTGTGCAAGGGGTAGAGTATATGATAGAAAATGGAAAACAAACGCCATTTAAATTCTTTTTTGGCGCACCCAGTTGTGTTCCTGCCACTATTTTTGAAACAGCCGGTGACGAAGTTACTGTAGCCGATACTGAAAAATTAATGCAACGCGATGAGGTGTTGTATTTGGCTGAAATGATGAATTATCCTGGGGTAATATTTGACGATGAGTTGGTGTATCAAAAAATTAAAGCTGCACACAAAGTAGGTAAACCTGTTGATGGACACGCACCTGGATTAAGAGGAGAGCAGTTAAGTAAATATATTGCCGCAGGAATTTCAACTGACCACGAATGTTTTACCTTAGATGAGGCGCTGGAAAAACTAAACTTAGGCATGCAGGTTTTAATTAGAGAGGGTAGTGCTGCACGTAATTTTGATGTGTTAATCCCTGCGCTTAAATCTCATCCGCTTCAAATTATGTTTTGCAGTGATGATAAACACCCCGATTCACTTTTAGATGGCCACATTAATAAACTTTGTGCAAGAGCAATTGCTTTAGGGTACGATTTTTTTGATGTATTGCAAGCGGCTTGTATTAATCCGGTAAAACATTACAAACTTCCTGTAGGGTTGCTTCAACCCAATGCTGCAGCCGATTTTATTTTGGTTGACGATTTGGTGAATTTCAATGTAAAACAAACATACATTAACGGTAAGCTAGTTTACGATGAAGGTGAAATTTTGATTGATTCGGTGGAGGTAAATACCGTAAATAAATTCAATATAACTTCATTACAAGTTGAAGATTTTGCCCACACACCAAAGGAAATAGAACATATTATTGTTTGTGAAGATGGGCAATTGGTAACACGTAAGTTAGTTTGTAATAAAGCCAATATCAACCCTCAAAATGATGTACTAAAAATTGCAGTGGTAAACCGTTATGCAAAGGCAAAAGTTGCTACTGCATACGTTAAAAACTTTGGATTAAAGCAAGGTGCAATAGCCAGCAGTGTAGCGCACGATAGCCATAATATTGTGGTGGTTGGTGTTGATGATGAAAGTATATGTAAGGCGGTAAATATATTGATACAAAATACAGGTGGATTAAGTGCTGTAAGTGCATCCGAAAGTTATGTATTACCCTTGCCTGTTGCAGGGTTAATGAGTAACCGTGACGCATGGGAAGTAGCAGACTTATACATGCAAATTGATAATTTTAGTAAGCAAGTTTTAGGCTCCACATTGCGTGCCCCGTTCATGAGTTTGAGTTTTATGGCATTACTGGTAATACCAAGTATAAAACTAAGCGACAAAGGCCTATTTGATGGTGATACATTTACGTTTTTGAGAGAGGTCTAGTACTTCATCGCTACAATTAACCACAGCGAGCACAAAGGATTCACAGCGAGCACAACGCATTGCTTGGTGTAAAAAGGAATTGCATAGAGATAAGATACCTATATTTCTATTGTTATCTGTTATATTCTGTAAAAATTACATGCACTCATTACACATTCGGATCAATCTGTAAAATTTCTGCAGTGCTCTTTTTAATGTTCTCGCAGATGGAGGTCATGGGTAAGTCGTTTGCATCATTACCAAATGGATCTTCAATTTCTTCGGCAATCAACTCTAAACTCACCAACACATAAAACACAAAGGTGGTAATTAAAACTATCCAATAACCAAAATCACTTACAAAAGAGAAGGGCATGGTCATGATATAAATAAACATGAACTTTTTAATAAACAAACTATACGAGTATGGTATGGGTGTTTTTTTGATGCGCTCGCAAGCTCCGCTAATATCAGTTAGCGACTGTAGTTCGTTGTTTAACGCTAAAAATTGATATCCTGTTATGCGTTCGTTTTTGTGTAAATCGTGCACCAACTCATACAGTTGTGTAGCCAATAAATTAGGTTGATGTTTAGGCTCTTCATCACCAATAAATTTTTGTTGTTTACTTAACTGGTGTGTTAAATGATACTGTAAAGCGGTTGCAAAATTACTCATCAACTCAACCACTTTAATGCGCGTTTCCTGATCTGTAATCGGAACCATGGCATTTATTTTAATGGCCATATTGCGTGTGTTGTTCAATAAACTTCCCCAAAGTTTTCGTCCTTCCCACCAACGTTCATAAGCAGTATTGGTTCTAAATACCATTAACAAACCAATAACTACACCCAGCAACGAGTGCATAATAGTTGTGGTTTTAAACCGCATGTTTAAAACTTCAATTTCTAGGTACGCTACTGCTCCCGAAAACAGGGCAATAACCAACATCATACCCGCAAGTTGCCTAAACGTGTCGCTTTTGTGGAATTGAAATATCAGTCCGAACCAATCTCTTGGGTTGTATTGTACCATGGGTTTTAATTAAAGAAGTTTTTGCAAAATAAAACTAACAGTTCAAAGTTTACTTTATCAAACGGATGAGGAGTATTGGGCAAAACCAACAAAGCAGAGTTGGGTAGTTGAAATTGTGCGTGCAGGTTTTCGGCAACGGTGGCGGTGTTATCTCTATCGCCTACACCAATTAAAACAGGATGTTTGATGGTTGACAATATTGCATCATTTAATGCCGGTTTATAGGCCAATTGTTCCATCATGGTTTTGGTATTAGCTAACACATTTTTCCAATTGTTTGTGTCATGTAATTGCATTAACGATTGCGCATAAGCAGGAACTTTTGCCTCTATTTTTTCAGCATTGAGCATGGCCGTTTCTTTACCCACTTGTTCTTTGTTCCAATCAAATTTAGTGTTTAAGGTCATGATGTTTTCTACCATATCCGGGTATTTGTGGGCAAAATACAAGGCAGCATAACCTCCCATGCTGTAACCGAAAAAGCTTACTTTAGTAAGTTGATGTTGTAAAAGATAATGTAAAATATCTTCGGCAAAATCTTCAAAATAATTGCCACTTAACAAAGTTGTATTTTCACCGTGTCCCCTAAAGGTAAGGTAATGGATGTTGTAATGCTTTTCAAGCAATGGTGCAAAATGATCAAACTGTTTTTGGGTTGATAAAGCCCCATGTAATAGTATCAAGTCTTTCATTGTGCGGTAGTATTTATAAAGGCATATTGCCCCAGTTATTTAATACTGCAAATTCTTCCCATTTGCTTTTATCAAGTTTAAATACCCTTAATCCTCCGTAACTTTCGGAATCGTTTACACTTACATAGTTTAAGCTAACTAATACATATTTACCATCTGCACTAAAAATAGGAACACTGAAGTAGTAGAAGGCTTGGTGTTGGTATCTATTTTTAAAACATGGCCACAAATCTCTTAGTACACTCCTACAGGTGTAAACATCCTTATCATTCACCCAATAAAGGTTGTTATGCTTTTTGGTGGTATCGGATAAAACTTCCAAATCCTTATCGACTAATGATGTGGTATCAAACTCTATATCAGGATATTTTTGGTTAAATGCCTTTAACCCTTTTATGTCGCCCTTGTTAATGTATCTGTTACGAAAAGTGTTAGATACCAGAAACGGCTTAGGATATATTGTCGCTAAATCAATTATAAATTGTTGTTGGATATCACTTAATGCAACTATTTTAATTCCATCCGTATTTGAGTTTTTTGTTTGATCAATGGTTTGATTTCTGCAGCTTAAAATGGTTAAACCAATTAATGCCAGCGCAATTAGTTTTATATTCATAGTGGCAATATACAAATCGGGTTATTTATTTCATGTGTTTGTCGTTAAACTCATTCGATTTTCCCTTAGCAATGTTCAGCGTTTTCCAATCTCCGTTGCTTATTTGTTTGCATAAAAACACAATTTGGCCTACATGAGAAGCATAGTGAGCAATTTGCCTGTTAATTCCTTCCATTACACTGTGTGTTTCATTTCTAATCAAAATGGTTTCAGATAAGTCGGCCTCAGTTAATGGATTTAACGCATCAAATAAACAAGCCCAACCGGTTTCCCAAAGTGTTAGTACTTCTTCTCGAGTAAGTTTTTCGTTTTGCTCAAACTCTTCGTCTCTGTTGCGCCATGGTTTTTCTCCATCTGTGGTTAAAAAATTGGTCCAACGACTTTTCATATTACCACTCATATGCTTTACGATCAAGTAAACACTATTGCTTGCTGTATTGGCTTGCCAGAAAAAAGCCTCTTCATCAATTTATGTCATCGCCTTGTCTGCAAGGGTTTTATATTGTTTGAATATAGCAATACTTGAAACTGAAAAGTTGGTTTTAGGTTTTTTCGTAAATTTAGGTGTTTAAATTTTTTCCCTTACATCCACAAGCATTTTGCATTTTTTGTTTAAGTAAGGTTGCACAAAATTAAAATATTAAAATACATTTGCTCCATCTTTTGGTGCATGTTAGTTTTTTATCATGCTTAAAAGGGAATTAGGTGTAAATCCTAAACAGTACCCGCTGCTGTAAATACCTAACCAATACAAATTGGTTTAAAAAGATTGTTTAAATTATAGCCACTGTTCTAACAAATCGAATGGGAAGGCCAAACAATCTGGTATAAGTCAGAAGACCTGCCAATAGTAATTTTACCATGTAGCTTTCGGGAAAAAAAGCGAGGGGGAATAGCATAAGCTTTACCACTAACTGTTCCTTTTTACACTTTTCTGTCCGGCATCGCTGCATACTTTTTATACTAATAAATGAAAAAAGTATTGGCAATTGTAGGTTTGTTTTGGTTGAGTTGTTCGCAACTTAAAGCCCAAATATTGCCTGCTGATACGGTTAAGTATTTGTCTGATTTTACGGCACGAGGCCAACGTTTTGAATCGTTTAATATCGGTGCAAAAATGGCGCAAACCGATTCGCTGGTTAAACTCATTGCCATGCATGATAACATAGCGCAGTTGTTAAGTTACAACAGTCAAGTTTTTGTTCGTGCTTATGGGCCTAACCAAATTGCCACCACCAGTTTTAGAGGTGCGGGAGCGCAGCACACAGCTGTGTTGTGGAATGGTGTAAACTTGCAAAACAGCCTTTTAGGACAAACAGATTTGAGCTTATTACCGGCCGGTTTTATGGATGATATCTCTATCTATTATGGAGGTAACTCTGCTTTGTATGGTGCAGGTGCAATTGGCGGTGCTATCATGCTAAACAACTCATCAGCATTTAACAAAAAAGGAACAAGTTATCAAATTGGTATGGGTAGTTTTGGGTTGATACAACACCGTTTGGCATTAACTTATGGAGCAAAAAAAATCTACATCAAAGCACGTGCTTATCATCAATCGGCACAAAATAACATTGAATACCATAACTATACTTTAGTCGAAAAACCGTTACAAAATTTGGCTCATGCGCAACAAAAAAGCAATGGGTTGATGTTAGAAACCGGCTACAAGATTAATGCAAAACAGGAAATCAATTTGCGTTACTGGTATGGTTTTGCAGATAGAAATATTCCACCAACAATTGGGATGGCCGTTAATAACGCTTATCAAATTGATGAAGCAAATAGAGTAGGACTTGAATGGAAACGCGTAGCATTTAAGACGCGATGGATTGGTCGTGCTGCCTTTGTAAATGAGTATTTAAATTACAACGATCCTACCACCTACAATTCGGGTATCAGTAAAAGTAAGACCCTTGTTGGCGAGTTAGAAAATACCACACAAATTAGCACCAAAATAGCCTTAAATGTTGGCATAAATTACACTGGAAACTTTGCGAAAAGTAACGGATACATTCAACATGTATCACGTAATAGTTTGGCTGCATTTGTATCGATAAATAATAACTGGAGTAAAAAAATAAAAACCACAGCAAACCTTCGTCAGGACTTTGTTGATGGAAACTTCCAACCTTTTACTGCAGGTGTTGGTGCAGATTATAAATTAAATCAGTATATAAACGTTACAGCACAGGCCAACAAATCATTCAGGTTACCAACTTTAAACGATTTGTATTGGGTAACAGGGAATCCTAATCTATTACCCGAAAAAGGATACGCCCAAGAGTTGGGTTTAACAACAAAACGCACCACCGAACATGCTTATATCTATGCACAACTTAATGTATTTAATCGCCAAATAAGTAATTGGATTCTATGGCAACCTTATGGCGGAAGTTGGACACCCCAAAACTTATTAAAAGTATGGAGCAGGGGTATAGAGTTGAATACCCGTTATACATACTGTTACAAGAAATTGATGTTAAGCTTACGTGGTGATGTAAGTTATCTGCTTTCAACCAACCAAAAAGCTAATGTACAAAATGATGCAACAGTGGGTAAGCAACTTATTTATATTCCGAGGTTAACCTATCAAACTTGGATAACACTTAGTTACAATAACGCGTATTTAGCCATTAATCAAACCTACACTGGCTACCGTTTTACCAGCAGCGATAATACTTCCTATGTTGATGATTATTTGTTGTTAAATGTATTTGTGGGCAAACGTTTTAAAATCAAAAAAGTAGGTTTCGATGCCAAAATCCACATCAACAATATTTTAAATAGCGAGTATCAGGTGTTGCCTTCTAGGCCAATGCCCATGCGCAATTTTTTACTAAGTTTAGGAGTTACAATCTAAGAAAACAATACATGAAAAAACAATTTTTACTTTTAGTTGCAGTAGCTTTTGCGGCAACGGTTGGTGCACAAACCAAAGCCGGTTTAGATGACATTAACCTATCTAACAACAGTGTTAAAAATGGCTCTGGTGCAGCCGTAAGCGGAAAGTTTAACAGCGGAAACGTTGAGTTTGCTAATACTTATCAAACCAATTATGGTGGTTTTTGGAGCGATGGTTGGGCTTACTCAAACATTAAAAACGATACCAATGGCACTTATGGTAACTTGTATGCGTCATACGCAAATTCGGGTGTAAACAATTCGTTAAAGTATGCAGTTGGTCAACAAGGCAGTATAATGCGCATTACAGGTGTTGATGCCGGTGATACAGTAAAAGGTTTGTATGTTACCAATGGTACTTACCCCGCATTAACGGTTAAAAACGGTGATGCTTTCTCTAAAAAATTTGGTGGTGCAAACGGTACCGATCCAGATTATTTTGTGTTGATTATTAAGGCTTGGAAAAATGGTGTTAAAACTGCCGATAGTGTTAATTTTTATTTAGCAGATTTTCGTTTTGACAGCAGTGCCCTAGATTATATCGTTAAAGATTGGACTTGGGTTAGTTTAACTTCACTAGGTGCGGTTGATTCTCTTGATTTTACTATGAATTCAAGTGACGAAGGTCAGTTTGGTATCAATACACCTTTATTCTTTTGTGTAGATGATGTGGTAACCAAAAATGATACAGCAGATTTTGAAAATTTGAATTTAGCAGCCAATAAGTTTTGGACAAAACCCAACACTTCAATACGTACAACTTACCAAAGTGGTAATGCCATTTTTCCTTCGCGTTTCAGCGTTTCAAGTTTTGGCGATTATTGGAGTGGTGGTTTTGCTATATCAAACAAAACTGATGCACAGCTTGATAGTGGTGTGGTTGGATACAATAAATTGAACAACGCTGTTGTTTCACATGGTGCCGATTCGACAGATAATTATGCAGTTGCACAACAAGATGCCCGAATTATTCTAACCGGAAATGCGGCTGGTAAACAAATAGAAGGTGTATATGTAACCAATAGTAATTATGCTTATTTAAGTATGAAATGGGGTGATGGTTTTGCGCGCAAGTTTAGTGATACCGATTTCTTTAAATTAAACATTATTGGTTTTAAAAATGGCACATCAACAGATACCGTTCCTTTTTACTTGGCGCAAAATGGCAATATCGTAAACAGTTGGACTTGGGTTGATTTAAAACCATTGGGTAATGTAGATAGCGTGTTGTTTCGTTTAACCTCATCAGATGTGGGGCAATTTGGAATGAATACGCCCGGATTTTTTGCCATAGATGAATTTACCACACGTGATGCTTTTGTGGGATTATCAAACATAAACAACAATTTAACCGCAAGTGTTTATCCTAACCCAACACAAGGTAAAATTAATGTAGATTTAACTGTTAAAACCAATGGTGTTGTAGTTACAGTGTATGATGTTATGGGTAAGCAAATGGCAAAGCAACGTTTAATAAATAACACTTGGGTTGATTTAATCGATTTGGCCAATGGCGTTTACTTTGTTAAGATTGAAGATAAAAATGAATCCACTACTATTCGTGTAGTAAAGTACTAATAGAACCAATTGGTAGTTTTGATTGACTTATGATTAGTCATAAGTCAATCAACCTATATTTGAACAAACATGAAATTGAAAAGTAATTACTTCTTATACCTTATTTTGATGGTTGGGTTTGGTGCTTGCGAAACGCAACCAACTATTATACCAGAGTATCCCGTAATACTCAATCCTAAAGGAGGTTTGTTTATTTTAAATGAGGGTAATTTCCAATTTAGCAATGCTTCATTAGACTATTACGATTTTGAAACGCAAAAACTATCACCCAATGCGTTTGAAACAACAAATAACCGCAAGCTAGGCGATGTGCTACAATCCATGACGCGTAATGGCGAAAAAGGTTATTTGGTGGTAAACAATTCTCAAAAAATAGAAGTCATTAATATCAATACCTTATCATCATTAGCCGTTATCAATGGTTTCGTTTCGCCAAGGTTTATGGTTATTCAGGGCACACAAACAGCCTACGTAAGCGAGTATTATAATGGTGGAGTAAAAGTGGTTGATTTAAATACTAACCAAATTATTCAAACCATACCAATAAGCGGAAACTGCGATGAATTGTTGGTATACAACAATAAACTTTATGTAACGGTATCAAACAAAAAAATGGTATATGTAATCAATACCCAAAGTAATGTAGTAATGGATAGTATTAACGTAGCTTATGGCCCCAACAGCTTATTGTTAGATAAAAATAACAATCTATGGGTATTAAGTTCGGGCAGGGTAATAAATGGCGGTGGTTTTGAGAATGGTGCTCTTCAAAAAATAAACACAGAAGTTGATACTGTTCTTAATTTGTTTTACATCACCCGTCAAAGCGATCATGGGCCAATTAAGTTACGTTGCAATGCCAAAAAGGATGTTCTTTATTGGATAAACAAAAGTATTTATAAGCATCCTATATATGATAATTTAATTTCGCAAAATCCATGGATTCCCTCTTTTAATAGCAACTTTTGGGCATTAAACTACGATTCGTTAACAGAAGAGGTTTACGTAGCTGATGCTATTGATTTTGTGCAGCGATCAACAATTAATAGGTACGATGAAACGGCAACATTAAGGGGAACATTTAAGGCAGGAATAATTACAGGTGATTTTTATTTTTACTATAAATAATGGATAAAAAAGAAAGAATTAAGATGCCTAAATCTGAGCTGATTAAAGATGTTCATTACTACATTAATGAACATGGTTTTTGGGTGTTTACTGCACATTATCATGAGCAAAGAGGGTATTGTTGTAAGAGTGGATGTAAGCATTGCCCTTACGGATTTAGTAAGAAATAGGAGAGTTGTCCTCTAATGTTGCATGAGGTAGTTTTACTATAAATTTAGTGCCTTTTGAAGGAATTGATTCTACATTTATTTCCCCTCTGTGTAAATCAATAATTTTTTTCACTAATGATAATCCAATTCCATGCCCTGAGATACCGCGTGTGTCATTAGCTCTATAAAATGGTTCAAAAATAAGAGGTAACTCATTTTTGGGTATACCAATTCCCTTGTCTGATATGGTTATTAAAATATACGGTTGTACAAATATCATGCTTACCTCGCATGTTTGTTCGGGACTAAATTTACACGCGTTTTCTATGAGGTTTTTAAATGCCGATTTTAATAAAGCTGCATTTCCCGGAACATAGTTTTCGTGCTCTTGTTCTGGTAAATTGTCAATTTGAAGATCTATTCTATAGTTTGGTTTCCCTTTTAACAATTCAGATCTTGATTCTGCGATAATTTCAATCAATGGAATTTTATTGGTTTTGCTATCCAGGCTGTTTACATTAGCTCTTGCTAGTTCTCCTAGGCTAGTAACCAATTGCATGAAACGATTAATGTCTTCATCAATTGATTTTAAAGTATTAATATACTCTTCTTTAGAACGCACTTGCATTAGCATTACCTCTATTTGTGCTTTGATCGCTGTAATTGGAGTTCTAAATTCGTGTGATGCATTTGAAACAAAGTTTTTCTGCATCAAAAAAGAAGCCTCTAACCTATCTAGCATTTTGTTAAATGTATTGGTTAGCGCACCTATTTCATCATTTTGTTTCCCTGAAGGTAAACGTTTATGTAGATTACTTACAGTGATTTGATCTACGTTTGTGATTACTTTACTAATAGGACCTAATGCCTGGCTTGCAAAAAGCCAACCCAATAAAGCTGTTATTATAAGTGCAATGAAAAGTGAAATAAGAATTAAACGGCCTAAAAAATATAATTTTTGTGTTCCAACGTAATCCGTTCCTGAACAAATTACAATATACTTTTGGTTATTATAGGTCAAAATAAAACCTACATAAAAGGTTTCTTTAATGAATAATTCGATATATTTTTTTTTTCTTACATCTTCAATTATGTGTGGGTATGGTAATTTCGCAATTCGACTTGAGTCACTTAAAAAAACACCTGAAAATGAATATAAAGAAACCCTATGATTAGACATTGGTTTAACCACATTTTCTCGTTCAATAACCTTATCTAACATGCTCGATTCTTTAATAAGAACCATATGGCGTGCAATGGTTTCGCTTCGGTCTTTTAGCCTCTCAAAGTAATCATCTTGCCTGTATCTTGAGTAGTTTTCGTATACAACCAAAGAGAAACTTGCTAGTAACAAAGCTACCAACATTAGAAAACGTAAAGTTAAAGAGAGTTTAATATTCATTAGGCCGAATATGTTTTATTCATCAGATTTTATCACATAGCCCATTCCAACCATGGTTTGAATGAGTTTACGGTCAAATTCTTTATCAACTTTTTTGCGCAAGAAGTTAACATATACATCAATTACATTTGTTCCTGTATCAAAATGTATGTCCCAAACTTTCTCACTAATTTCAGCTCTAGAAACTACACGATTTTTATTACGCAATAGAAATTCTAATAAACTAAATTCTTTGGCTGTTAAATCAATTGATTTGCCACTACGTCTTACACTTTTTTCGTCAAGGTTCATCTCTAAATCGGCTACCTTTAGTATTTTTGGTAATTGAACAGTGTCTGTGTATCGCTTGCTCAATGCACGAATTCTGGCAACTAATTCTTTAAACTCGAATGGTTTTACAAGGTAGTCGTCAGCACCAGTTTCTAAGCCTGTAACTTTATCATCAGTAGTACCTAAAGCAGTTAATATCAAAATTGGAGTTTTAATACCTTCTTCTCTTAGTTTTTTGCATAAATCTAAACCATTCATGTATGGAATCATCAAGTCTAATACAATCACATCAAACTCGTTTTCTGTTGCTAATTTATGGCCAAAAAAGCCATCATAAGCAATGGTAACATTGTTTGATTGCTCTTCTAAACCTTGCTTAATAAACGAGGCAACTTTTGGTTCATCTTCAATTACAAGTATCTTCATTTGTTGGAATTATTATTGAAACGAATATCATGTAAAGGCATTAAAGCAAACGGGTAAATGCATTAAAAACTCATTAAAGGATATTTTAGGTTATCCTCCTGCTTTTTTTGCTTTGTATCCTTTTGATATTAACCAACTAACGATTTTATCTCTATGATCACCCTGAATCAATACTTCTTCATCTTTTACACTCCCACCACCTCCACAATGTTTTTTTAAGTTGGAACCTAATTCGTTTAAGTCGTCTGTTTTACCTATAAATCCATTAATACGTGATACTAACTTACTTCCTCCTTTTCTATCGAGGTAAACTTTTAATTGTTGTTGTTGAGGAGGTAAAGTTTCAAACTCTTCATCACTTGATGTACCTAAATCAAAATCGCTATTAGTGGAATATACCATACCACCATTTTTATTTTTAGAACTCATGCTACAATAATTTTTAAATTAGCCGGAATTATTTTTATGTCTATCACAGGTGCCATCATAACAGGCTCTCCATCTATATTTACCACTTCCGTTAACGCTCTTTCAATTACAATATTTTTGCCACTTAATACTTTAACATGGACTGATTGATGAATCGTTTTATTGAAAATACGAGCCCCAAGCCTTGGCATTTGATAAATTTTAAAAGGTTTAAGTATGGTAACCTCAAATACACCATCATTAATATCAGCAGTTGGTGCGATAAAAGCATTGTTACCATACTGTGAGCCATTGGCCACACAAACTAAAAAAGCTTCTTCAGAAACGGTTTTACCATCAATTTTTATTTGATACTTTCTAGATTTGTATTTTGCAAACTCAGACAAAGTAATTTTAGTATACTGCCAAAAGCCTCTTTTTGGGGCATTTGCAAACATCCAGCTTACATGCGCATCAAAACCAACACCAGCAACATTTAAAAAAAACTCATTGTTGGCAAGTCCAGTATCCATGTAAGTGTAATCAAACTTATTTATTGCTTTAAGCGCTTCTTCTTGATTCATACTTAAATGTAGGTGTCGTGCTAACCCATTACCCGAGCCTACTGGTATAATACCAAAGGTAATATCTGTTCCTGCAACGTATTTTGCTGTATTATTGATGGTGCCATCACCACCAACAGCTATTATGGCATCGTATTGTTGCGCTACACAAGATTTGGCCAAATCTTTATTATGCTCCGTTGATTGCGTATAGAATAGATCGCAATCAAAAATGTTTTTATTGATGTGTTTATCAACCAGCATAGGAAATCCCTCTTTGGAGATGCCACCTGAAATTGGGTTGATAATAAATGCAAGTCTCTTTTTCACTAATAGTGGAGTTTTTTATACAATTAGAGCAAAGTTAATTATTCCCCAATTTATACCTAAGCCCAACATGCAAATCAATTCTAGAAATATTATCAGGTTCGTTATAAGATACAGTCTGGGTTGTTTGGGCATTTACATCTGTTATCTTGGCTTTAGTTAAAGAACCTGAATAAATACCAGCCTTTAAACTTAATGCCATATTGTACCCCGTATTTAAATCTAAAATACCTTGTAAATGAAATCCTATTGTTGATGATTCTATTTTAAATGGGATAGCTAAACTAGCATCATTAACATAATTAGTATATCCTAAACCAACAGCTATCATGGGTAAAACGGTTTGCTTGGTATTGCCAAACTTTAAATATAAGGTAGGGGCTATGTAATGTGTTTTAATGTTATCAGATAGCGGGCCAATAAGCGTATCAGTGTTGGTATACACAACAACTTGGTCAATTTTATTTTGGGTATTAAAATTCCCGTAATTTAAACCTACACCTAAACGCTCGTTAAAAAAGTAAAATCCACTTAAATAATATGATGTTCCAGAACGTAATTCAGTTAAGTATTCTTTATAAAAATCTGGTATATAAACATTTGGTAAAGGCGCAACTAAGTAGCCTAAACCAATACTTGCAGACAGGTAAAATCCCTCGCCTGAATTAAAATTTACTTTTCTGTTTTTTTTAAAAAAAACAGAATCTACAGGAAGTACATTGTAATGAAAAGTTTTAACTTGTTGTGTAGCTATATTGCCTGGAGTAACAATGCCACTATTGTTGTAATAATAACTTATATATAAAGCTCCGAGTTCCTTTATTTTACAAGGAATACTATCGCCATTAGTTTTTATAATTAAATCCTGAGCTTTAGTGTTAAAAACAACAATGATTATTAATGCCAGTGTAATATAATTTTTCATAGCGAAATTATCGATCTACATCTATGGTAATGGTTGTACCGTTACCAGGACTGGAATCAATATGCAATATACCATTTATGTATAAAACCCTGCTCTCAATGTTTCTTAAGCCCATACCAAATTGCTTATTGTTAGGATTAAATCCTTTCCCATTATCTTCAATCATAAGTGTAAGATGATTTGTGTGTTGAATAAGTTGCACATTTACATCAGAAGCGTGTGCGTGTTTTATTATGTTATTAAAACACTCCTGCACAATTCTGTACAAAGTGGTTTGAATTTTTTCATCTATATCATTAGTTAAATCTACAAACTTGGTGTTAATAGTTAATTTTTTACTTTGGTTTATTTTAAAAGCTAAGTCCTTTATCGCTTCAATAATGCCATTGCTTAATAAAATTGAAGGCATCATCATATGCGATACATTTCTTACTTCCCTAACTGCATCATCAAGCTGAGCCATAATATTGTTTAAACTTTTGTTGGGATCTTTATGCGCCACAGCAGAAAGGTTCATTTTTATAGCTGATAACTGCTGGCCAGCGCCATCATGTAAGTCTTTGGCAATACGCTTACGCTCCTCATCTTCTGCTGTTATTACAGCAATGTTACGCAGTTGTTCTTGTTCTATTTGTTGTTCTATGGCTTTTTGTTTTTGCTTATTGTTGTAGGTAATATAGAACAAAAGACCTGCTAATAAAAATGTTATAAAAATGGCAATTAGTAATAGTAATTGGGTTCTTTTTTTACCTAATAGAGCTGATGTTTTTAGTAATTCTAGATTTTTATTTTCTATTTCAAGGTCCTTTTTTTCTGATTGATAACGTGCTTCTAATTCGTTAATTTGTTTTGTTGTTACTTCATTAAACAATGAGTCTTTGAAAAACGTAAATAGGTTTAAATACTCAAAAGCTTTTTGGTAATTTTTTTGCCTATTGTAGCAAATAGAAATTGCATGGGTTGAGCGGGTCAATAATCTATAGCTTTTAACTTCTTTGGCCAATTGGTATGCCTTAATCAGATCGTTAAATTGTGCTTGAAAATTATTCATTTCCAAATAGGAGTTTGCCCTATTTATTAGTACAGATGCCATTCCGAATCTATCATTAAATTTGGTTTTAACCTCAATTGATTTATTTAGATAATATAAAGCAGAATCGTTTTTTTTCAAATGGTTAAAAGCTAACCCTAAATCATTGTAAGAAATACCTAAACCGTATTGATCATTCAACTCCTTTTTTAAAGCAATTGATTTTTGAGCAAAATAAATCATTGAATCACTATTTCTATGTCCATATCCTAGCGAAATATTAGTGTATACGGCTGCAATACCTTTTTTATGATTAACTGCTTGATAAAGTTTCAATGCTTGATTAGCATATTTGAGCGCTAACTTGCTTTTATAAGTATCATTATACAAAACAGCAATATTGTTTAATGTATTAGCTTGTCCTAAAGTGTCTTTTAGTGTTTCAAATGCCCTTAATGCTTCAAAATATAGTTTAACAGCTTTGTCATATAAACCTTGGTTATTGTATACCATTGCTAAGTTATTTAAAGCACTGGCTTTGCCCTTATTGTCGTTTATAGCATTGTATATATCTAACGCTTTATTATAAAAGTAAATACAGCTATCAAATTGACTTGATACATCATAAGCAATTCCAATTCGTATACAAGCCTTAGCAGCCCCCATCTTGTATTCAATTTTTTCTGCATTTTCTAGTGCTATAAATCCATATACTTTAGCCTGTTTTACATCATCAAACACCATTGCGAAACAAAGCTCATTTAGTGTTTTTACTTTGTTAGTATCAGTTTGAGTGATTAGAACTTGTTGTAAACTGTCAATAGATATTGACTTTGCTATTAACGTTAATAAGCAAGCGATAGAAACAAATAAAAATTTCATTTTGATAAGATTAGGTCTTCCAATATAACTGATGCTACATAAAATATAAAAAAAGAATGAAGTAAGAACAAAATATCTAAACTGATTGTAAAATAAACAAGTGAGTTTTTTAAATCTAAACATAAAAAAAACGCTGAGGTAATACCACAGCGTTTAAATAAGATTTAAAAAAAATAATAGTATTAACCAGCGCTTTGTGCAGCAGCACCACTTACAATTTCAGAAATCTCTGTAGTAATTGCAGCTTGACGGGCACGGTTATATTCTACTTTTAAACTTTTTAATAAGTCACCCGCATTTTCTGTTGCTTTATCCATTGCTACCATACGAGCGCCATGCTCTGATGCAAAAGAATCAAGTAATGCACGATATAATTGTGTTTTTAAAATTCTTGGAATCAACTCTTCCAATATCTCAACATTAGATGGTTCAAAAATGTAATCATTTTTTTTGCCATCTTTTGCTTTAACACTAAAGTTATTTACGTTAATAGGTAAAAACGGTTCGTTGGTTAAAATTAAAGTAGCTGCGTTTTTAAATTGGTTGTAAACCAATTCAATGGCATCAAATTTTTTGCTTTTATATGCTTCAAGCAAAAACTCACCAATATTGAAACCTGCTTCACCACTTAGGTTTAAAAACGTATCGCGGAAAGTATAGTCTATATTAGCATTTGTTTTTGCAAAAAACTCACCACCTTTTTTACCTACAGGTAATATGGTGATGTTTTTATCGGCATATTTTTCTTTAACTAAAGAGTTAGCAAGTTTAATTACGCTACTATTAAAACCACCACATAAACCTCTATCGCTTGTAATTACAACCAATAAGATGTTTTTTACCTCGCGCGGTTCAAAATATACCTTTAACGAATCTACTTCTACGCTATCGGCTAAGTTGCCTAAGATACCGTTTAGTTTTTCGGCATAAGGGCGCATCTGAATAATGGCATTCTGAGCCCTGCGCAATTTGGTAGCACTTACCAGCTTCATCGCTTTGGTAATTTGCTGGGTTGATGTAACCGAAGTGATACGTGTACGTACTTCTTTTAAATTTGCCATTTTTAATGATGATTTGTTGATGATGTAACCGGTTGAAGTGGTTTAACAAATCAACCGGCTACTGTCAACTATTTTCTAAACGCTTACGCGCTATATTTTGCTGATAAATCTTTAGCTACCGACTCAATGGTATTGGTAACTTCATCGCTTAGGTTACCTTTTTTCAACTCAGCTAAAATATTGCTGTGTTTGGCTTCCATAAACTGGTGAAAATCGGCTTCAAACTCACGTACTTTATTTACCGGAATGTTGTTTAATAAACCTTTAGTTCCTAAATAAATAATAGCAACTTGTTTCTCAACTGTTAATGGAGAGAACTGACCTTGTTTCAAAATTTCCACGTTACGTGCACCTTTTGCTAATACTGCTTTTGTTGCAGCATCTAAGTCAGAACCAAATTTAGAGAAAGCCTCTAACTCGCGGTATTGAGCTTGATCTAACTTTAAAGTACCCGCTACTTTTTTCATGGATTTAATTTGAGCGTTACCACCCACACGAGATACCGAAATACCAACGTTAATAGCCGGACGAACACCAGAGTTAAATAAGTTCGACTCTAAGAATATCTGACCATCAGTAATCGAAATTACGTTAGTAGGAATGTATGCTGATACGTCACCCGCTTGTGTTTCGATAATTGGTAATGCTGTTAACGAGCCTCCTCCTTTTACTAAATGCTTAATTGAAGGTGGGATATCATTCATGGCTTGAGCAATGCTATCTGTAGCATTAATTTTCGCAGCTCTTTCCAATAAACGGCTGTGTAGGTAAAACACATCACCTGGATATGCTTCACGTCCTGGAGGGCGTTTTAATAACAATGAAACCTCACGGTAGGCCACGGCTTGTTTTGATAAATCATCATAAACAATTAATGCAGGGCGACCGGTATCGCGGAAGAACTCACCAATTGCTGCACCACCCATAGGGGCAAAGAACTGCATCGGAGCCGGATCTGATGATGTAGCTGAAACAACAACGGTGTATGGCATTGCACCTTTTTCTTCTAAAGTTTTTACCACTTGGGCAACAGTAGAAGCTTTTTGTCCAATTGCTACATAAATACAATATACAGGCTTACCTGCATCATAAAATTCTTTCTGATTAATGATGGTATCAATACAAACAGCTGTTTTACCTGTTTGACGATCACCAATAACTAATTCACGTTGTCCTCGTCCAATTGGAATCATCGCATCAATAGCTTTAATACCTGTTTGAAGAGGTTCTTTAACCGGTTCGCGGTAAATAACACCAGGAGCCTTACGCTCTAAAGGCATTTCATATAAATCGCCCGTAATAGGCCCTTTGCCATCAATTGCGAAACCTAAAGTATTTACAACGCGACCTAACATACCTTCACCTACTTTAATAGATGCTATACGTCCAGTACGTTTTACGGTATCACCTTCAACAATTGAATCTGATGAACCAAGTAATACCGCTCCTACGTTGTCTTCTTCTAAGTTAAGTACAATGGCTTGTACACCGTTTGCAAATTCAACTAATTCACCACTTTGAACTTTGGTTAAGCCGTAAATACGAGCAATACCATCGCCCACTTGTAGCACGGTACCTACTTCTTCTAATTCAGCTTCTGATTTAAAGCTGCTGAGTTGCTCTCTAATGATTGCAGATACCTCATCAGGTCTGATCTCTACCATAAATTGTTTTATTTAGAAATGTAACTGTTTAATAATTCTTGTTTAAGCTTGCCAAGTTTTCCTGCAACACTTGCATCAAATAACTTGTCTTCTACCTGCACCACCAAACCACCAATTAAGTTAGGGTCAACGGTTGCCGATATATTTATTTTTTTGCCTGTTTGGCTTTCAATATGTCCTTTAATTTCATTTATTACAGCTTCGCTCAACGTTATAGCCGATTTAATACTTGCATTAGCAATGTTATTTAACTCGTTATATTGTTCAACAAAACCTTTGGCAATTGCACCTAAAAATCCTTCACGTTTTTTACGTATTATAATGTCAAAAAACTTGATGGTTAATGGTTGAAATTGTTTCTCGAACAAGTGTTTTAATACGGCAAATTTTTTATCGCCCGGAACTATTGGACTTGCTAATAAGTTGCGCATGTCGCCACTGTTCGATACTATGTTAGCAAAAGTTTGCATGTCGCTCAAAACGGCATCAAGGCTCTTTTGCTCAATAGATAAGTCTAGTATTGACTTAGCATATCTGGCGGCTACCCTGTATTCTGACATGTTAGTTTAAGCTAATTGATTTTAAGTTTTCGTTTACAAACGCTTCTTGTTGGCCACGATCTGCCAATTGTTTGCGTAATACTTTTTCTGCCATATCAATAGATAAAACAGCTACTTGCGACTTTAATTCGTTCATCGCATTTAGTTTTTCACGCTCAATAGCATCTTTAGCAGCGGCTATCATTTTATCGCCTTCTGATTTGGCATCGTTTTTGGCTTTCGCTAAAATTTGATCTTTCATTTCGCTGGCTTCTTTCAATAAAAGATCACGTTCTGCACGTGCTTCGTTTAATAAACGTTCGTTGTCGTTTTTCAACAACTGCATTTGTTCACGAGCAGCTTCTGCTTGTTTCAAAGCACCTTCAATGCTTTCTTCACGTTCTTTTAATGCTGCTGTAATTGGTTTCCAAGCAAACTTGGTTAACAAAAACATTAAAATAAGAAACGATAATGTAGACCAAACTACTAATCCTATGCTGGGTGTAACTAATTCCATACGTAAAAATTCTTTTTTCTGTTTGTGATGTTTTTAAAATCGGAAAAGAAAGCCCGATTAGATTCTAAACTACAATCGGGCTTTGCTGTGATTAATTAACCGTTGCCTAACAAAGCAACTACTACCGCGAATAATGATACAGCTTCTACGAAGGCTGCAGCAATAAGCATAGCAGTTTGAATTTTGTTAGCGGCTTCAGGTTGGCGGGCCATACCTTCCATGGCTGATCCACCGATTCTTCCGATACCTAAGCCGGCACCAATTGCAGCTAATCCAGCTCCGATTGCAGCGATACTTCCTGTCATTGTTGTGTTTATTTATTTTGGTTTAACAAAAAAAAGTTTCAATTTAAAAATAGTTTAATGATGCTCACCTTCGTGGTGTGGCTTTTCTAATGCCATACTGATATAAACAGCCGATAAAATGGTGAAAATGAATGCCTGAATAAAGGCAACCAACATTTCAATTACACTGATGAAAACCACAAATGGAACTGAAACGCCTGCTACGGCAATCGACTTGAATATAAAAATTAAACAAATTAAACTCAATACTAAGATGTGACCTGCAGTGATGTTCGCGAATAAACGAATCATTAATGCAAATGGTTTGGTAAATAAACCAATAATCTCAACCGGAATTAACAATGGATATAACCATTTTGGAACATGCGGTGTAAATACGTGACTCCAGTATGTTTTTGTTCCGTTAAGATTGGTAATAATAAATGTGGCAACAGCTAAAACCAATGTAACTGCTATATTACCAGTTACGTTAGCTCCTCCTGGAAAAAATGGAACCAATCCTAAAACGTTATTCATCCAAATAAAGAAAAATACAGTTAATAGGTAAGGCATGAAACGTGCGTAGTTTTCACCTAGATTAGGACGGGCAATATCGTCACGCACAAAAAGAATGATTGGCTCTAACCATGAACCCAAACCTTTAGGAGCACCAATGCCACGTTTTTTGTACCCGTTAGCAATACCAATAAAAATAACCAAAAGTAAAATCACCGATAATAATAAAGATGCAATGTTTTTAGTGATAGAAAAGTCGATAACAGAGGTACTAGCTGTTTCATCAATATTCCCAGCGCCATCCACAACTTTAATATTTTCTTTTTGTTCTCCCGGATTTTTAACAATACGATAGTTGTAATGCGTACCTTGATGTGTGGCATGACCATGGTCAAATTTACCCGAAGAGAAAAACTCAAAACCTTTGTTGGTATATAAAATTACAGGCAAATGAATAGATGTGTGACCCCATAAGTGCCAATCATGCGCATCGGCAATATGCTCCATAATTACTTCGCTGGTGTTAAATTTCTCTTCTACACCTGAAGCATGACCATCGTGCGCAACTGCTTCAGTTTTTGAGATAGAATCCGATTGTTCAACGATTGCCACTACTGGCTCAGTCGCATGATTATGCTCATGTTGAGCGTTAGCTACATTGTTTAGAAGTAAAAATGTAACAAAAAATACAGCAGAAAATAGTGTGTTTTTGGCTGAAAATCTAGTTGTTAGTGGATTCATTACTGCTTTGTTTTTCCTTTAAATCGGGTCGCAATTTAGCAGTAAGACTCGTAATTTCAAACACTGTGTAAAAAATGTAGGTTAGAAAGAAAGAAAAAATGAAACCTAACTCGTAGTTGGTTCGCGTGTATTTGTAATACACAACATAACACATGCTTAAAATAAACCGAATACCAATGGTTAAATAGGCGGTGATAATAAATGTATGTGCATCCTTGTTTCCCGCTCCTATATTGGCTATGGGATAGGTAACGGCAGTTAAGATTGCCATAAATGTTATAACTTTTAGTACATCATTTATAGGTACCAAATGCGGAATAGCAAGCACAACGCCAACTTGTAAAAGGGTTATAGCAATTAGGAAAATATAAAACCTGATAAAAGTCATTAGTTCTTTATTAACATGTTTGGAGTGGCTTATTTGTGAATTACGCTTCGTTGTTTTTGTTTATTAATGCATACAAAGTGTAAAAAATAGAAATAAGTGATACCAATACTCCAAGTAGTGTGAAGTAAGGAAATTTTAAATTCCAATGTTTATCAACCCAATTACCACCTAATGATAAGGCCACAAAAATGCCTATCATTTGGAATGCAAAAGCACTATATTTAGCATAACTAGTTAGCGATTGCTTCCGATTGTTTGGCTGAGGCTTGCGGTTGTTGTTTGGCTCCATTGTTATTGTTGGTTAATGAAGCTTCTTTAGGCTTGTTCATTTTACTGGTACCATTAAATACAGCACCCGCTTCAATAATTAGTTTATTGGAAACTATATCGCCTGAAATTTTTGCAGTTGCTTTAACAGTTAATAATTCTGTAGCATATATATTTCCATTTACTTCACCTGATATTTCAATATTGGCAGCTTTTACATCACCCTCAATAACGGCTGTTGGGCCAAGCACCAATCTGGCTTTTGATGTAAGGTAGCCTTTTATGGTTCCGTCAACACGCATATCACCGTCAGAGTTTACATCACCCAAAATTTGGGTGCCACTATTAATAATATTTAACGTGTTTGGGTTAAATGCTACTGATTGATTTTTTGTGTTGTTGAATAATGCCATAGTTTATTTTATTTTATGTTTGATGACGTTAATTCATCAAACAACTTGAATAAGAGTGGCAAATGTAGCCAAAAAATAAACTAAAGCAAAATGGCAGGTATGAATTGCGACATTTTATTTAATTTGTTATATATCAGAATGGTGTGGGTTATTGTTTTAGCATGTTCGTATCTTTTGGGATGTTGTCGGTTACAATATTCATAAGGTTCTTGTAGTACAAATCTTTATCGTAAAGTGCTTTCTCTAAAGAGTCGGTTTTATACAAGGTTTTTGCTAAATCTTGTTTTAAATCAGGGTCGGCATAGCCCGGGATATATTCTCGAAGAGGCGTAAACACTATGAGTAACGATATAATAATTGTGAAAAATACGAGAAAACTACTGAAACCCACAAACACATTCATTGGAGTTAGGCTTAATGAAAACTTCTCTTCAAAGGTGGTATCGTTGATTAAAACAATACGATACCTGTTTTTTAATTTATGTATGAGTTTTTTCTTTTTCTTTTCCATAATATGCGAATGTTGTTTTATTACTCAATGCCCTATAAGTTTATTTTGTAGTATGAGCCAATAAAATAATTTTGCGTTTTCAAAGTTAAGTATTCAAAACAAAGCAATTTTAAAGAGTTTGCAGTATAGCATAAAATATTTTAGTTGGAGCATGTTGTTATTGGTGTTATTAACGCTCGTAATGGCTTGTAATCCAACGCGAGAGAGGTGGCTTAACAGAAAATGGCACACTTTAACTGGACACTATAATGTTTACTTTAATGGTGAAATCAAGTTTATTGAAGCTGTTGAAGGATATGAAAAGGGGGTTCAAAATGATTTCGGTAAAATTCTCCCTATACACATTACTCCTGATGAAGGTGCGGCCAAAGGCATGACTTCGGCTATGGATGAAGTGATTAAAAAAGCATCTAAATCAATACAAATGCATACAGTTGGTAGGTATACTGATGATAGTTACCTATTGATGGCCAAAGCGCAATTTTATAAGCGCGATTTTTTTGCTGCACTAGAGGGGTTTCAATACATTAACTCTAAATACCCTAATACTGATTTAACAAAAATAACCACTGCTTGGATTGCCCGTTGTTATGATGGGTTGAATAAACAAGGTGAAGCAGAAGCGGTAATGGGACTATTAATTAGTGAGATTGATCCCACAAAGTTTGCAGGAAAAAAGAAAGTTCCTGAAAAGTTCATACTTAAAACTCAAAAGTTAACCAAGCCACAAAAGGCATTTATTTATGCCACCGCTGCCGATATTTACCTTAAACAAGAAAAATACAACCTTGCAGCCGATAGATTGAAAGTAGCCTTGTTAAATGTCTCACAAAAAAATGAAAAGATTCGTTACAACTATATTCTTGGTCAGTTATACCTGTTACAAGACAGTATTCAGCAAGCTAAACAGTGCTTTGTAAAAGTAACCAAGCTATTGGCTCCATACGATTTTGAGTTTAATGCAAATTTAAATCTTACACGTACCTATAATCCCAACAACAAAAAAGAGGTTAACCAGGTAAAGCGTAATTTAAAACGTATGCTTAGGGATGATAAAAATGAAGGGTTGTATGATCAGGTTTATTTTGAGTTGGCTAAGGTTGAACACAGGGCCAATGAAATTCCTAATGCTATAAAACATTACCAACTTTCTATTGCCAAAAGCACTAAAAATGCCACACAAAAAACACAAAGTTATTTGGCCTTAGGAGATATCTACTTATCTATGCCTAACTACCGTTTAGGTCAGGCTTATTATGATAGTGCAGCTAGTGTTATACCTACAGACAATAAAGATTATAAAAAGGTTCAGGACAAAAAAAATGTATTGAGTGAGTTAATCAGTAATATTTTAACCATTGAAACAGAAGACAGTTTACAACGCTTGTCGAAACTAAGCAAAGCCGAGTTAGAGAAGAAAGTAGACACTTGGATTATTGCCGCTAAGCTAAAAGCTGAACAAGACGCTAAAAATGCGATAGCGCAGAAGGAAATAGAAAAACAAGCCGAATTAAATAAACCCATCGGTGGTGGTCCCGCATTGCCAACTTTAGGGGTAGAACAAGGGCAGTGGTATTTTTACAACGCTTCAATTAAAGCAACAGGCGAACAAGAGTTTTTTAGTGTACGTAAGTGGGGAAGAAGAGAGAATGAGGACTTTTGGCGTATTGCGGCCAAAGAAAAAGTGAAGGATCAAAATGCCAATCCAAGCGATGGGGCAACGGCCAAAGACAGTGCATCGTTAAGTAAAGATGGAGATGGTAAAAAATCTTTGGATGAAACGAAAGATGGTAAGAAAGAAAGTGAAAAAGTAAGTGTGTCGGAAGAACGTACTGCTTGGGTTAAAAATGTACCATACGGAGCGGGTGAGTTAGAAAAATCGAACGAAAAAATTAAAGAGGCTTACTATAATTTGGGTAATATTTACGAAGAAAAGATAAACGACCCTAGAGAAGCCGTTACGAGTTTTACCACTTTAAATAAACGTTTTCCAGCAAGCAATTACGAGCCGGAAGCTTTATATCGTTTGTTTAAATTATATAACAACATCAAGCAAAAAGACAAAGCCGAAAATGCCAAATCTGAATTAATTAATAAATATCCAGATAGTAAGTATGCGCTGATTATTCAGAATAAAACAGTGGTTTCCACCGAAAACTCAACCAATAAAGAAATTTTAAAAACTTACGAAGGTATTTACCAGATGTATTTAGATGGGAATTACTTGGCTGTAAAACAAGCGAAACTGGAAGCCGATAAAAAATACAGTGGTAATGCCATGCAAGCCAAATTCGATTTGGTTTATGCATTAGCAGTTGGTAAAACAGATTCTATTGGGGCGTTTAAATTGGAGTTGATAGAGATTACAAAGGCCTATCCTAAAACTGACGTGGCTGAACGTGCTCAGGATATTTTAAACTTGATAAATAATCCCTCCTCGGCAA
This sequence comes from Bacteroidota bacterium, assembly GCA_041302975.1. Classification (GTDB taxonomy): domain Bacteria; phylum Bacteroidota; class Bacteroidia; order UKL13-3; family UKL13-3; genus UBA6183. The sequence continues at coordinate 2,806 of JBFYQC010000240.1, read as the reverse complement.
CAGCAAAATTGGAAGAAACCAACAAACCTGAATTTACCTTAGACGCTGATGCACCGCACTACTATGTTTTTGCAACCAAAGCTGATAAGTATGATATGAACGATTTGTTGCAAAAAATAATCAACTACAACGAAGAGTATCATCAATTGGAAAGTTTACGTGCAAATACCTTAATTTCTAATGATGGCTACCAAATTTTATATGTACGAGAATTTAGTAAATTAAACCCAGCTGTTAAGTATTTAGATGGTTTTAATCCAGTTGACTTTTTCAAGAATAATGTAACCTCAGGTATAACCTATTTACATTTTGTGATTTCAACTGATACTTTTAAGAAAATGCTGAAAGAGAAAAAAATTGAAGCGTATAATGCCTATTTTAGCGAACAATTACCAACCTTATTAAAACAAATTAAACCGTGAGTTTAAACGAATACTTTTTTAACAATCCGTTTTCGCGATTTTTTAAATGGTTATGGATTCTGGTGTTTGCCGGCATCATCTCATTTACCTTGTTTGTGTTTATGGTAAGTTGGGGTTGGTTTGGCGAGTTACCTCCTCTTGAAGAATTAGAAAATCCCAAAACTTATTTGGCATCGGAAATATATGCCGAAGATGGTGTGCTGTTGGGTAAATATTACCTTCAAAACAGGTCAAATACAACCTTTGATGAATTGAGTCCTAACTTGGTAAATGCATTAATAGCAACAGAAGACGTAAGGTTCCATGACCATTCGGGTATCGATTTCAGGCGTTTTACGAGTGCGGTTTTGTTTCTAGGTAAGCGAGGTGGTGCTAGTACTGTTACCCAACAGTTAGCCAAAAACCTGTTTCCGCGCAAAAAGTTTGATAACGTTTTTAATAAAGCAACCACCAAACTTAAAGAATGGATTACGGCCATAAGAATTGAAGAACGTTACACCAAAGAAGAAATTATTACCATGTATTTTAATACCGTTGAGTTTGGTGGAAATTCATTTGGTATAAGCAGTGCTGCCAAAACTTTTTTTGGCACCACACCATTAAAACTTACCGAAGTGGAGGCCGCTATGTTGGTGGGCATGTTAAAAGCACCTACCAAATATAGTCCTGTGCGTAACCCCGCTAATGCCTTGTTTAGACGTAATACAGTACTTAATCAAATGCGTAAGTACGATTACATAAATAACGAAACGTACGATACCCTCAAAGCGAAACCTATTGAGTTAAAATATCAAGAAGAAGACCATAACGATGGGTTGGCCCCATATTTTAGAGAACATTTACGCCAGGAATTATTGGATTGGTGCGCTGAAAATGGTTTTAACTTGTATAAAGATGGTTTGAAAATTTACACCACCATTAACAGTAAAATGCAAGCAATGGCTGAAGAAAGTGTAAACAGCCATGTGAAGTTTATGCAGGGCAAATTCTTCGAACATTGGAAAGGTCGTGAACCGTGGGGACAATACAAAGAGTTGATTACAGCAGGTATGAAACGCAGCGATCGTTACCGCATCATGAAAGCTGCCGGTGCCACCGAAGCGCAGATTGAGAAGGCGTTTAATACGCCCGTTAAAATGAAAGTGTTCAGTTACACGCGAGGTGAAGTGGATACCACCATGACTCCTTTAGACTCGATAAAATATTACAAGTATTTTATGCAAGCCGGATTAATGAGTATGGACCCAACAACCGGTTTTATTAAAGCTTGGGTTGGTGGCATTAACCATAAGTACTTTAAGTATGATCACGTAAATGTTGCAGCCAAACGTCAGGTGGGTTCTACCTTTAAACCATTGGTGTATACTTTGGCTATTGATAACGGATGGAGTCCTTGTTACAAAGCGCCTAACCAACGTGTGGTGTTTGAAGATTATGAAAATTACTCACCCAATAATGCGGATACCAAATACAACGACCCTGAAATGACTTTGTTCCGCGGATTACAATTTTCGGTAAACAATATTGTAATGCAGGTGATGAAACAATTGGGTCCTACGGCACCAAAAAGTGTTATTGAACTGGCACGTAAAATGGGTATTCAAAGTGATTTGCCGCCTTACCCTTCTATTGCGTTAGGTGTTGCTGATATTAGTGTGTATGAAATGGTGGGTGCGTTTAGTACTTATGCCAATAAGGGTGTTTGGACAGAACCCATTTATTTAACACGTATTGAAGATAAAAACGGAAATGTAGTGCGTGAAGTTGTGCCACGTAAAGTAGAAGCCATGAGCGAACAAACAGCCTACATCATGGAAAAAATGTTGGAGCGTGTAACTGCACACGGTACTGCTGCTAAAGTTAAATATTTATACCAGGTTCCGGGAGCAGTAGGTGGTAAAACAGGTACCACTCAAAATTACAGTGATGGCTGGTTTATTGGTATTACACCAACATTGGCAACAGGTATTTGGACTGGTTTTGAAGACCGTGCCATACATTTTAGAAGCATGAGTTTGGGTAGTGGTAGTGCCATGGCTATGCCAATATTTGGCACATACATGAAAAAGGCTTTAAGTGATTCTTCATTGGTTAAAGTGCAGCAAGTTTGGCAAGCACCCAAACAACCTTTAAGTGTAGAAATTAATTGCGATAGTTACGAAACCAACGACCCTAAAAAGTTGGAATTAATTGAAGAATAATGGCCATTGAAACTGGATTTTACAAACATTACAAGGGCAATTTGTATGAGGTGATTGGCATTTCACACCACAGTGAAACTTTAGAAGAGTTGGTTGTTTATAAAGCCTTGTATGATACTCCTGATTTTGGTTATGGTGCTATTTGGGTAAGGCCATTGGTTATGTTTGAAGAAGTTGTAGTGG
>JBFYQC010000239.1:0-19870 GCA_041302975.1 Bacteroidota bacterium | reverse complement strand
CCATCACCAAATACATCACCAAATTGGCTAAATATATCGTCCATATTCATACCGCCACCACCATAACCACCACCTGATGCGCTCGCACCTTGATGACCAAACCTATCGTAATTGGCACGTTTATTTTGGTCGCTTAATACTTCATAAGCTTCAGCCGCTTCTTTAAATTTGTCTTCTGCAGATTTATCGCCTGGGTTTTTATCGGGGTGGAACTTAATTGCCATTTGGCGGTAAGCCTTCTTTATCTCGTCAACACTAGCGTTGCGGTTAAGTCCTAATATTTCGTAATAATCTCTTTTTGCCATTGTCTTTTTTATATTGCCACAAGCTTTTTTTTAAAGCTGCGCTCAATACCTTTAGTTTAAAATAATGTTTAATTTGTAGACGTAAGAATTTAAGCGCCTACAACTACCTTGGCGTAACGAATTACTTTATCGCCCAAGTAATACCCTTTTTCTACTTCATCAATCACTTTATCTTTCATGTCTTCTGTTGGTGCAGGAATATTAGTAATGGCTTCATGTAAATCAGCATTAAAAGGTTGACCAATACTTTCCATAGGTTTTAACCCTTTAGACACCAAGGTGTTTTTAAATTTATGGCTTACTAACTCAATACCCTCTTTAACGGAAGTAACATCAGACGCTGTTTCCATTGCTTTAAGAGCGCGTTCAAAATCATCCAAAACAGGAATCATGGCTAACATAATTTCCTGACCTGCTGTTTTAAACAACTCAATGCGTTCTGTTGTGGTTCTACGTTTATAGTTTTCAAACTCGGCATATAAACGCAAATATTTGTCGTCCTTTTCTTTTAATTCAGCCTCAAAATCACGTACTGACTCATTTGCCGTTTCTGCCGCATTTTCTTCGGTGTTTACTGACGTATTTTCACCTTCTGTAATAATAGGCTCTTGATTGTTGTTTATTTCCTCGTTGTTGTTCATAGCGAATTCGTTGGTATGCTCTTCATTCATGCCTTTAAAAAAGTTTTTAATTTTTGATTTCATGTACAGTTGGGCAAATACATTGCCACTGGATTATAAAATGTCAATTTGACAAAGATGTGTTGAGTTTAATGTTGCTTAACGTGTTACGTAATTGATTAATATCAGGGTCGATCACAATTACTTTTTTGTTTTTATCAACAATAATTAAGGTAGGAATTTTTGTTATTCCCAAGGCATTCAAAACACTTGATTCCCACCCTTTGTAGTCAATTAAATGTTGTTCCCATGGCAATGATTCTCGTTTAACAGCGATACGGTGAAGATCCGTTTTTGTATCAATGCTAACATCAACCACATCAATATAAATTTGCCTAACCCCTCTACGCGTAGGATTAATCACATTATAATGCTGTTTAATTTCGTCCATTAATTCTAATGATGGTAAGCTCCACGATGCCCAAAAAAGGTAGATAGTAGGGTATTGTAAAGTACTGTCGTTATTATATGTCTCTCCTCCAAGTGTTTGCATCTCAAATACCGGAAACGTATCAGACAAACGTAAGGTACGTTGCGCAGATGCTGAACCTGACAACAATAAGGCAGTATAAATGATTAGCCATTTTAACATGGCCGCTAAGTTAATCAATACGAGTTATATCAGCACCAATTGCATTTAAACGTTTATCAATAAATTGATAACCGCGATCAATTTGCTCAATATTGTTGATGGTACTTGTTCCATTTGCTGCCAATGCAGCAATTAACATGGCCACACCTGCTCTAATATCTGGAGAACTCATGGTAATACCTCGTAACTTTGTTTCGCGATTACTACCAATAACAACTGCCCTGTGCGGATCGCAAAGAATAATTTTTGCCCCCATATCAATAAGGTTATCTACAAAGAACAAACGGCTTTCAAACATCCATTGATGAATAAGCACACTGCCTTTGGCTTGAGTTGCAGTAACCAATGCAATTGAAATTAAATCGGGTGTAAATGCTGGCCAAATACCATCTTTAATGGTTAAAATACTGCCATCTATTAGCGATTGAATTTTATAACTTTCTTGAGATGGTACAAAGATGTCATCTCCTCTAAACTCTAACTCTATACCCATTTTACGAAATACGCTTGGTATTACACCTAGATTCGGGATAGAACAGTTTTTTATCAATAACTCTGATTGAGTAGCAGCAGCTAAACCAATAAATGAACCTATCTCAATCATATCAGGCAACATTCGGTGCGTACATCCACCTAAAGCATCAACACCCTCAATGGTAAGTAAATTAGATCCTATGCCACTAATTTTACCACCCATACTGTTAATCATTTTGCACAATTGCTGTAAATAGGGTTCACATGCTGCATTATAAATTTGTGTGGTACCTTTAGCTAAGGCAGCAGCCATAGCTATATTTGCAGTACCTGTAACCGATGCTTCATCCAGCATCATGTAAGTACCTTGCAAGTTTTTACCATTTATTTTATAAAAACGCTCCTCTCTTAAATGCTCAAATGTTGCTCCTAAATTTTCAAAACCTCTCAGGTGAGTATCTACTGGTCTTCTACCAATTTTATCTCCACCTGGCTCAGGAATATATGCCATACCAAAACGTGCCAATAAAGGACCGATAATCATTATTGACCCACGTAAAGCTGCTCCTTTTTTCTTAAAATCATCGCTACGCAAATATTCTAGGTTTACATCTTTGGCTTCAAAAGTGTAAGTGTCGTCTGTAAGTTTTTCGACTTTCACCCCCAAATCGCCCAAGAGTTCTATTAGCTTCAACACATCACGAATCTGTGGTATATTCTGAATGGTAACCTTTTCGGCTGTTAACAACACTGCCGAGATTATCTGTAAGGCTTCATTTTTAGCTCCTTGCGGAATGATTTCGCCTTTTAATTTATTACCACCTTTTACTTTAAATGAACTCATGTTAACGGATAATTTTATAATGTACGAAGTAACATGATTAGTGTTAAGCCTAAGTGTATGCAAAAGCTTTGTTTTACACCTATAATTGTTAATTGTCGGAAAAAAGATATTTATGGAGCACAAACATTGTAACAGCGCAGATATTTACCTTCGCATAAAATATATAACATTTAAATAAATTAAACGACAAATCAATACTTGCAAATGGTTTAAACCATTTATAATACATTTAAAACAAACCTTTTAATATATGATTTTATTGATCTAATGAAGCTAGTTATCTTGAACCTTCGCTCAATTCATCCATAAGATGTCCTAGCATAACCTCACAACTTCTGTCTAAGATATCATACACCTGCTCAAAGTCTTTGATGTCGCCATAATATGGATCAGGAACTTCACCATCTTTGGCCAACAAATCAAAATGACGCATTAATAACACCTTGCTATTTGTGTCATCAGGCATTAATCGTTTAATATTATTGAAATTGTTTTTATCCATTGCAATGATGTAATGAAAATTACTAAAATCGCTTTCACTAAATGAACGTGCTTTATGTGTTAATTCAAATCCATTTTTCAAAGCTACTTCCATACTTCGATTATCAGGCAATGAGCCTATGTGATAAGATGCGGTTCCTGCAGAATCAATATGAAATAAATGATTAACCTCTTGCTCTATTGTTTTTTGACGAAAAACGCCTTCGGCTAGCGGTGACCTGCAAATGTTACCTAAACAAACAAATAATACATTAATCATACTGCAAAATACTGTTTTATTTAATTTTTCATAGCAATTCATGCTTTTGATTTATCAGAATGAGTAGGCTATCAGGTTAATTTTATCTATTTTAGCACCGTGAATAAAATGCCCCTCTTCGTTTTATTATTGTTTCTATTGTGCGCTTGTTCGTATAATAAATACCGGTACAGTTTTTTTGAAGGAAATTGGGTATTAATTAATTATCTCGACTCGTTAGAAAAATATCGTTCATTAAGTAAATCTGGACATTTTGAAATGCAAGAAATAATTTTAAAACGACATGTTGATTCTGTTACATTTCTTTACAACAATAACGAAAGCCAAACTTTTCCATTTTACCATAAAACATCAAACCAAATTGTTGTTGAAAACTACATCAACAATAAACCATTAAGCATTTACATAAATGAGGAGGCTTATTACTTAAGCTACAAAATAGATAGTGTGCAATTTGTATTTGTAAAACCTGATGAACGTTTAATTGATAGCTCAAATATAAACTCCCTCTCCTATTCTTCGCAACGAGTAGTTAATTCCATTATTTTTGGGGGTATTTATAAACAAGCTAATAATGATATTCCTGTTCAATTATATACCAATGGAAACATTACAGGGCTTAAAGATTTTACCTATTACCAAACTTGCATTAGTGGCGATTGTCGAACTTTTTACGATGGAGATGTGGTAATGATTGGCGGTGAAAAAGGAACCCAATATTGCACTTGGGATTGGTGTGGAAAAACACTGTCTATTTTTGCATTAAACAAAGTTACTTTGCCTAATGAAAAACCTTATTACAAAAAGGCTAAAAAACTAATAGAGCTTACTAAAATTAAATAATTTTTCTTATAAAACACCTTTTGTTTTGACTGACCAATTAGCCACATTTGTAGAAATAATACTCCCATTACCTCTGGCTAAACTTTACACTTATAGAGTTCCAAGTGAGATGGCTGATGAAATCTTTGCAGGTAAAAGGGTAATAGTTCAGTTTGGAAAAAAACGATTTTATAGTGGTATTATTTACCAAATAACGCATACACCACCTAAAGAATATGAAGCAAAATATATTCATGCTATTTTAGACGAAACACCAATTGTAAGTGAGCATCAATTTAGGTTTTGGAATTGGATTAGCCATTATTATTTGTGTACCTTAGGTGATGTAATGAATGCAGCCTTGCCTGCTGCGTTTAAACTTGAGAGCGAAACCTTGGTAATGCTCAATTCAGATGCAGAGCTAGATAGCATTGAACTAACTGATAAAGAGTTTTTAATTACCGAAGCTTTAACTGTTGCACCCCATCTAAGTATTAGCGAAATAAGCTCAATATTGGATGTAAAAAATGTGTTTGGGGTATTAAAAGGCCTGTATACTAAAGGTGTAATTTTATACACTGAAGACATTAAAGAAAAATACAAGCCTAAAACCATTACTTGTTTTAAGTTGGCTGACAAATACAATGATGAAAAAGCGCTGAGTGAAGTATTTGCCAAATTAGAAAAAACGCCCAAGCAACTTGACGTATTAATGGCCTTAGTACATTTAAAACATCAAATAGAACACGTAAGTAAAAAACAACTTTTTGAGTTTGGTGATTTTAGTGAAAGTGCTTTAAAAACATTAATCAAAAATCAAATACTGGTTGAGTATAAGCATGCCGTTGATAGGCTTGTAATACCAAATGAAATAATTGATACGTTTACCTTAAACCCAGAACAAGAACAAGCATATCAATTAATTGGCAACCAGTTTATAGAAAAAGATGTTGTGTTGCTTCACGGAATAACATCAAGTGGTAAAACACATGTGTATGTTAAGTTAATTGAAGCACAATTGGCGCAAGGAAAACAAGTCTTGTTTCTATTACCTGAAATTGCGCTTACCTCTCAAATTGTGCAACGCATAAGAAAATATTTTGGAGATAAAGCATTCTCGTTCCACTCCAAATTTAGTGCAAATGAACGTGTTGAAATTTGGCAAAAAGTAAACTCTGGTGCTCCCTTGGTAATAATTGGAGCGCGCTCTTCTATCTTTTTACCGTTTAAAGAACTAGGGTTAATTATTGTTGATGAGGAGCACGAAACTTCATACAAACAACAAGATCCGGCCCCCAGATATCATGCACGTGATGCTGCTATGTTTTTAGCCTACACTTGGCAAGCAAAAACATTATTAGGATCGGCTACTCCAAGCTTTGAAAGTTACCACAACGCCCGTACAGGCAAATTCGGTTTAGTTGAATTGAAAAATCGTTTTGGTGCGGTGCAATTACCAGAAATGGTTATCGGCAATGTTAGTGACGACACACGAACTAAAAGCATGCATGGCTATTTAACCAAGGCACTTTACGAGGCAATTAATCATGCTTTGTTAGCTAACGAACAAATTATTTTGTTTCAAAACAGAAGAGGTTACGCACCAATTATGGAGTGTCAAACTTGTAACTGGATACCTCGTTGCATAAACTGCGATATCAACTTAACCTATCATAAGTATAATGATAGCATGAAGTGCCACTATTGCGGTTACACCACAAAAACGCCATCAAATTGTCTGGCATGCGGTTCACAACAAGTGACTTTAAAAGGGTTTGGAACAGAAAAAATAGAAGATGAAATTAAAATTCAATTTCCCAAAGCTAGGGTATTAAGGTTAGATTTAGAAGCAAGTAAAAGCAAAAATGGCCACGAACAAATTATAAGAAGTTTTGAACAACATGAGGCTGATATTTTAATTGGAACCCAAATGATTAGCAAGGGCCTTGATTTTGGAAATGTAAGCTTAGTTGGTGTTATAAACGCTGATCAGTTATTGTATTTCCCAGATTTTAGGGCACACGAAAGGGCATATCAATTGTTAACACAAGTAGGAGGACGTGCAGGACGTAAAGTACATCAAGGAAAAGTAATCATTCAATCAAATACTCCAAACCACCATGTTTTATTGGAGGTATTGGCTCAAAGATACCAAAACCTTTATGCAAACGAGATTTTAGATAGAGAAAAGTTTGGCTATCCACCGCATACCCGACTTATAAAAATAATAATCAAACATCGCGATTATAACACCTGTGAACAAGCTGCTTTTAATTTGCAAAAATTGCTATTTAAGCGACTAGGAGCTAATGTAATAGGGCCTGAAAGTCCGTATATTGGTAGAGCAAGGAATTTATACATTAAGGAAATTTTAGTGAAATTAGATAAAGCATCTCCTTATCTTGGACAAATAAAGCAGTTTGTTTTTGATTGTATGCAGCATATATCCGGGGCAAAGGAGTTTAAATCAAGCATTATTTTTGCAGATGTTGATCCTTATTAGCAACTAAATGTAAACTATAGATGTCTTATTAAATTGTTAATTAACCCCCAAAACATTAATAAAATGTCATTAACCATAAATCAAGACGCCTTACTTAAATCTGTAATCGACTCTATGAATGAAAAGGTGTGCATTTTGGACACATCATTAAAATCCGTATATTTCAACAACGACTTTAGTGAGTTGATAAAAATGGTGCACGGTTTTATTCCAAAAGTAAATGAAAGCATATATGATAAAACCTCTGCAGATTACTACGAAACTTGGTATCCTCGTCTAAAAAATGCCCTTTTGGGAGCATACTATGAAGAAGTGATAAGCACAACTAATTTAAACCATCAACCCATACATTATAAAGTTGCTGTTAATCCTTTATTTTATAATGAAGAAGTAAAGGGTATCATTATAAAAGTGAGTGACATTACGCGTGAAAAAATTAATGAAATCGACTTAATTACTTTTAAGCAGCTAGCTGAAAACCTGCCTAATACCGATGTGTTTTTTTGTGACACTGACTTTAACATTGTTATTGCAGGTGGTGGTGAAATGAAAAAATATGGAGTTGACTCTAATTACTTTTTCGGGAAGAACTTAATTGATATGGCAAAACAACTTCAATTAGAAATGTTGATTCCATTCTATCAAAATACACTAAAAGGTATATCAGGAAGTTTAGAATATGATTACGCTTCTGATCACTATTGGTTAGAAACCTACCCGATATTTGAAAACGATAAAGTAAAAAACATCATTGTAATTATCCGTAATATAACGGAACTAAAACGTATGAACGTTAAGTTAAAACAGCTTAACAATATTAAAGACAATATTCTTGGCATTGTAGCTCATGACCTACGCAATCCTATAACTGCAATATTAGGACTAAGTGATTTATTAAAAGTAACACCGAATGAAACAGAAAATTACCTGAGTTTAATTAGTCGATCGTGTAACAATGCTTTAAGTATTATTGTTGATTTATTAGACATTACAGAGTTAGGTAATGACAATTACAAACTTATAACAGATACCATAGAACTAAACACATTTATTAATGATATTCTGGTTTTAGAAAATCATAACGCTATAAATAAAAACATCGTTATAAATTTTGAAACTAACGCAGAAGACATTTTTGTTCATATAAATCAAAATAAGTTTACCCGCGTTATCTCAAATTTAATAAGTAATGCTGTAAAGTTTAGCCATCAGGATAGCCAAATTGTTATATCAACGCTATATAACAATAATATGGTTTTAATAAAAGTTAGGGATAATGGCATTGGCATACCAACTTCATTACAAGAGATTATCTTCGATAAATTTACTAAAGCGGGAAGAAAAGGAACAGCCGGAGAGAAATCTTTTGGCTTAGGTATGAGTATTGTTAAACAAATTATTGAATTACATGGTGGAAATATTTGGTTAGAAAGTCAAGAAAGTAAAGGTACTACAATATACATTGAACTAAAGTCTGCCATATAATTGAACAAATTTCAGTGCTTAATTCATTTGATTTCAAACAAAATCACCTTTAAACCAATTAATTACAACCAATAGTGCATTTATAATAAGCGTATTTATTACTAACTTTTAATATTACCTACTAAAGTATTGGTATTAATTACAAAGCACTAATTATTCGCTGAATAAGCATTTGCAAAATGCGTTTGTTAATTTCAGATGAATTTTGCTTGTATACGTGCATTTCTTCTGTTGTAAATAAACCGGCAATTAGGCCAATATTGAAATAACGTAAGTTTACATCTTTACTAAAACAGCTTTGTAAGTAATTACTCCACTCCTGCTTGTTTGTGGGCATATTGTTACTTACAGCGTGATTTTTAAAAAAAGCAATTACGATTTCATGTTGAAATTTAAGAATAGGACGTAATACTTCGTTTTGAAAAGCTTCCATCACCAAAGAATCACGGTTTTCATCAAGTAAAATAGATGGGCGTAATGATAAAACATCAGTATTTCTGTTCATAAACAAACTTATTGCTTCTTGTTAAAGCCTGTAAAGCCTCAGTTTGTTTTAAATTTAAAATAAAAATATTGCATATCAATAATTTACACTTATCTTGCACCCTCATTTATTAATACAATTACAATGCAAGAAGGCACAGTAAAGTTTTTCAACGAAACGAAAGGCTTTGGATTTATCTCTCCAAGTAACGGAAACGGTCAAGACATTTTTGTTCACGTATCAGGTTTACAGAGCGAGATTCGCGAAAACGACAAGGTTACATTTGAAACGCAAAACGGCCCTAGAGGCTTAAGCGCAATTAACGTTAAAGTTATATAATTACAACATTGTTATCGTTTAAAAACATGCTTTAGGGCATGTTTTTTTTTGCCATAAACTTTAGGTTATTTTTGAACCATTAAATGAATCTTGTAGCCGAATCTATCCAACACAAAATTGCTACCTCTGGTAGAACACTGAAACGCTTTTTATTTAGCCAATATTTTAGTGATGGTATTCGTATTACGCTTGGTCTCCTTCTGCCGTCAGTTTTATTTTACCAATTTGGTGATATTAACCACGGTATAGCCATTTCTTTAGGCGCCTTGTGCGTTAGTATTCCTGATAATCCAGGCCCATACGAACATCGTAGAAACGCCATGCTCATTACCATAGCATTAATTTTTAGTATGGCATTACTCACCGCATTATTTGCACATTATGCGGTATTCCTTACTTTATTTATTGGTGTAAGTTGTTTTTTATTCAGCATGATGCATGTATTTGGTGCACGTGCAGCTGCAATTGGAATTTCCTCACTGGCTGTTATGATTTTAGGGATTGACCAGCAATACAATCTAACGCAAGCCTTAAATTATTCGCTGTTAGTAATGCTTGGAGGGGTCTGGTATTTTTTACTGAGTTTGTTTAGTCAAAAACTAATGCCCTATCGCGCATCGGAACAGATACTAGGTGAATGTATTTTTGAAGTTGCCAAATTTATTGAGCTAAAAGCCGGTTTTTATGATGCAAGTGTTGACATAAATAACCAATATAAGAAAATTATATCGCAACAAGCTGTTGTTAATGAATACCAAGAACATGTACGTGAAATTTTATTTAAAACACGTAAAATATTGGTCGACTCTACACCAACAGGCCGCACACTCTTACTTACTTTTATTGATTTGGTTGATCTATACGAGCAAAGTATGGCAACTCATTATAATTATGTGGATATTCATAAAGCATACGCACACACTGGTATATTAACTCATTTTGAAAGTGTAATCAAGCAGATGTCTGAAGCTATTACAGATATTGGAAACAACTTGCATAATCACGAAGACAACCTTGCATCAAAACAATTCATACCAACCCTTAATGCGCTAAAAAGTAAGGTTGATGAGTTAGAGACTCAAGGAATAAGAGTTCATGTGCTAAAGCGCATTTTAATAAACCTAAGAAACATAAGTAACCGCATAGAAAGAATACACGGCTACAAGCTATCTGCTCAACAATTGCCAAATGAGCGTAGTGCAGAATTAAGAAAATTTGTGCAACCACAAACAATTGACTGGAATTTATTTAAAGCAAACCTTTCGTTAACATCAAATCACTTCAGACATGCTGCGCGCATGGCTATTATCTGTATGATTGGATTTGTATTTGCTCGCACCGTTTACAATGCAGCTTATAGTTATTGGATTTTATTATCCATTATAGTTATTCTTAAACCAGGATTTAGTCTTACCAAAAAACGTAACTATGAACGTGTTATTGGTACTATTACGGGAGGTATTATTGGATTGCTTATATTGAAGTATTTTCCAGGAATTGGAATACGTTTCGCATTTTTAACTGCATTTATGATATTAGCTTTTAGCTTTATGCGCATTAATTATGTAATAAGTGTATTATTTATGACACCATACGTATTAATTGTATTTAGTTTCACAGATACCACTAACCAATTTTCAGTAGCCTGGGAACGTATTTTAGATACGCTAATAGGAGCCGGATTAGCACTTGGAGCAAGCTATTTTATTTTTCCTAATTGGGAGTCGTACCAATTAAAAGATATCATGCAAAAGGTATTAAAAGCCAACATGGGATACTTGAAATCTATTGCAGAAAGAAACGAAACACAATTGTCGCTATCAAACTACAGGCTTGCCAGGAAAGAACTTTACGTACAAAGCAGCTATTTAACAACAGCTTTCCAGCGTATGTTAGCTGAACCGAAAAGCAAACAAAAAAATGCAAATCATGTGTTTCAGTTTTCAGTACTTAATAACCAATTGTCGTCTTATTTCGCCACCTTATCTTATCAACTAAAACCGGGCGAACAATTGTTAGATGATGATATACGTGCTATTAGATCAGTTTATTTTATTTTGTACGAAAGTTTAGAAAAAATATACAATCAAGAATTTTCGGATTTAGTTTTAGGTGAAATAAAGTTTGTTTATGGCAACAATAAGTACGCTGCTACACAACCTGATTTATTTATTGCTATGCAACAAACTGCCACCAATTTAAAAAAAGAAATAACCAAAATTAACTTTATTGAGTAAGCTTAACTGTTACTTGCTTTATAAATTAAACCCAACTATATTAGCTCTGTGTATATAATTAAAGAAGCACTGGATCAAGAACACAGCAAACGTACCACTGATTTTATTGTAAACTACGTTGGAAACAATGCAACACGTTTTAAAGAATTGATGGATTTGCTACTTGGACACGATTTGCTAATGGTACAACGGGCCTCATGGCCATTAAGCTATATAGCAGCAAACGAACCGGAACTTATTACACCGTATTGGAATCAATTGTTGGATGAGTTACCCCATTGTAAACATATAGCTTTTCACCGCAGTGTTTTCAGGGCTTTATCGGTTGTAAATAACTTACCACACGAAATTCACGGACGGGTGGTTAATGAATGTATGGATACAATAACAGACCTGAAAAAGCCAACCGCATCAAGGGTATACGCAATGTATACCATGGCAAAGATGGTAAAGATATATCCTGATTTTAAAGAAGAGCTTATCATGCGTATTGAACCATTGCTAAACCACGAATTACCATCTATAGCAGCTGGAGCAAAAAGTGTATTAAAACAAATGCAAAAAATTAAAGTATAACTTTATTACTTTTACCACAATGAAAAATAAACTGCTTATCGGAATAGGGGTAGTTATTATACTACTTACTGGTGTAATGTTTTACATACGCTCAGCCACAAAAAAACACAGTCCTGCTGCTACAGCAACATACACACAAAACGGATTTAACCTAAGTATAAATTATTGCCAACCATTTAAAAAAGGCCGTGTAATTTTTGGCCCCAAAGAAACAGGAGCTTTACAAGCCTATGGCCAATACTGGCGTATGGGTGCTAACGAAGCTACTACCTTTAATACAGAAACGCCTTTAATAATTAATGGAAAAGACTTACCAATTGGTAAGTATGCCATATACGCAATACCAAATCAAAACGAATGGACCATCGTATTTAACACTGAAAATGATAGATGGGGAGCAACCGCTCCTGATGATAAAAATGACGTATTAAGAGTACAGGTTCCAGCCACTGAAACTAATATTGCTATTGAGCAGTTTAATATCAGCTTTGAGGAGGATTCTGTTACTTTAAAGACCTTGTTAGCTTGGGATAATGTTCAAGTGGAAATACCTATTAAATTGGGTAAATAATAAAAGGGAAGGTTTTTCAACCCTCCCCTTTACAATAGCCTATGAAGAAACCTTTTGGTTTATGAATTCATAAAATAAACTAAAATTTAATTAAAAAAACTAAAATTTAATTTTTTACCCGTGATAAAATATTTTAAACTTTCAACCTTATTTTTTGTAATATCCCTGAGCACAAGTTTATTAACAGCTCAAAACACCTACGATATAAAAAATCTAGGGAATACCATAAACTCTGAATATGCTGAACTAAACCCCGTAATTAGTGCCGATGGTAAGAAGCTTTATTTCGTAAGATCAAGCCATCCACAAAATCAGAATCCAACAGAAGGACAAGATATTTGGATGAGTGAAAAAGATGAAAACGGCAATTGGACACCCGCAATTAACCTTGGTAAAACATTTAACAAACAACAATTTAATACCTTATTTAACATTAGCCCCTCGGGAAACAGAATGTTAATAGGTGGTTCTTATAAAGATGGAGTATATTGGGGAGTAGGTTTCAGTTTTATTGAAAAGCGTGATGGTGAGTGGGCAGAACCTTATGAATTAGCGATTAAAAAACTAGATAAAATGAACAGAGGCCTCTATTCTTCAGCTTTTTTATTGCCTGATAATAAAACCTTAGTATTAAGCTTCAGCGAAGATGAAGAGGGTAAACTTAATGACTTATATGTATCTAAACTTACCAAAAGTGGGAAATGGAGTGAACCTACATCATTAGGTAGTAAGATTAATACAACCTACGATGAATCAACCCCTTTTATGGCCGCTGATGGTGTAACCTTGTACTTTAGTAGCAACAGACAAGGTGGTTTCGGACAAAATGATATTTATTTAACCCGAAGATTAGACGATTCATGGCAAAACTGGTCAGAGCCAATAAACTTAGGCCCGCAAATTAATACCGAACAATGGGATGGTTACTATACCATACCCGCTAGCGGTGATATAGCATACATGGTATCATACAAAAACACCATTGGTAAAGCAGATATTGTTCAAATTAAATTAAATACCAAAGCCAAACCTGAACCTGTTGTATTAATTAATGGTAAAGTATTAAGCGCTGATACAAAAGAACATGTGGAAGTACAAGTAATATACGAGGAACTGCCTTCAGGTAATGAGGCTGGTAAAACAAGCTTTTGGAGTAAAAGTGGCGACTTTAAAATTATTCTTCCTTATGGTAAAAACTATGGTATATCGGCACGTGCAGCGGGCTATATTCCAGTATCTGTAAATATCGATTTAACCAAACCAGGAGAGTACCGTGAAATAAAACAAAACTTAACCATGGTGCCTATTAAAACTGGGCAGGTGGTGCGCTTAAATAACATTTTCTTTGATGAGTATAGCGATGTTTTAAAAGAAGAATCGAAACCTGAATTAAACCGTTTGGTAAGTTTAATGAAAGATAACAACACTATGAGCATTGAAATTTCTGGTCATACAGATGCGGTAGGTAGCGATGCGGAGAATCAGATTTTAAGCGATAAACGTGCTGCTGCGGTAAAAAAATATTTGGTTGAAAAAGGCATTAAAGAAAATAGGTTATTTAGCATTGGTTATGGCGAAACTCAGCCAATTGCAGATAACAACAACGATATTGACAGACAACTAAATCGCAGGGTTGAGTTTAAGATTTTGAAGAAGTAAGCATTGTTGGTTGATAGGTTACTTAGTTTTAGATTCTTTGTTTGGAGCTCATTTTTGGTATCCAACTTTAAATACTAAACTCTAGCGTGTAATTGGTTTTAAAACATTCATGAGAAGGCAGCGCAAGCATGCCTTCTTTTTTTGTAATGTCGGGGTGACCTTCAGTGTAATCAGAATGACCAAACCAAGGTTCTAAACACACAAAACGTTGTGATCCCTTTTTAGCCCAAATACCAAAATATGGAAAACCATCAAAGCTCATAGTCACTTTGTAATTACTGTTCTTATGCACCAAACTTACTTGGTTTGATTGTAAACTTTTAAACACCACTGCATCCAAATCAAACAACCCTAAACTCAAAGGTAATACCTGAGTATTGTTTAATACCAATTGGGTTTTATGACTAAACAATCCGTTTTCAAGCAAATGCCTTTCTGATGTTTCGGGTTTATTAAACAACAATTCACATTGAGAAAAATCACCATCAGGAATCAAAAAACCAGGGTGTGCGCCAATGCTAAATGGCATGATTTCTACTCCCAAATTATACACCTCATAACCACAAATTAGCTTATCTCCTACCCATTCATAAGTTAATATCAACTTAAAGTCGTAAGGGAATTTTTGTAAGGTTTCATCGCTATACAATAACTGATACACCAATTTATTTTCGGTTTGTTCAATCAAAGAGAACTTCTTATCGCGCGCAAATCCGTGCTGCGAAATGGCGTATCCATTCTCTTTTACACGCAACAAATCGTTTTTAACTTTACCCACAATTGGAAATAAAACAGGTGCAGTTCTTGGCCAAATATCTGCATCAGCCTGCCACATAAATTCGGTTCCGTTTAGGTGTTTTATGCTTTTTAATTCAGCACCGTTATTAGAAACAACAGCAGTAAAATTTATTCCGTTTATGGTTGTTAATTGTTCCATGTTTTACAGGGTTAACGCAAAATGCGTAGTAATGCAATTTCGGTAAAAAGTAACAACAATGCTATCATAATAAACCAACGCCACAATTGTTTACCACTTAACTCACTACTTATTTGCGCCCCCAAAACCTGCGCATCTGATGTATTCACAACTACTTTGTTAAAATTTCTGGTTTGTTCTGTTATTTCATCCTCACTCAAAAAACTCATGCTACTTTCGGTACGGTTATCGTTAAAAGCCAACACGGCAAGCACCTTGCTACTGCCCTTTTCTGTTACCTTAAACCATCCGGGCGAATTAATAGCCTCGGTTTGTATTACTTTTTGCCCGTTAAACAAAGTAGCCTCAGTAACTAACTCTTGTTGACTACTTTTTACAACAATTAGTTTTTGTGTTACCTTTTCATCGGCAGGTAAAAAAGCCTGTCTATTTTGTTTAATCACATAATAAATGGGTTTGTTTTTTTGAGTACCTAATGCCATGTTTAACATCATAGGAACAAACAAACTATGCTGTTGTAAGTTGCTGTATGTGTCGTTTAATGGTAAAGCTAATTGGTATACATTTCCCCTTTTTACAGCAGTTTGCCACAATAAATCGTTGCCATTATTTAATGTTATAATAGTCTTACCTCTTGTATTACTTTGTTTTTGTAGAGAATAATGCATGCCAACAACTGGGTAATCTGTATTACCAGAACGTTGTTTAAACACATCCTTAAACAAAATGTGTTGGTTATTAACCGAAGTAACTTTTAATGATTGATTGATAATATTTCCGTATACCGGCAACCCAATTGCATTGGCAAAATTATTAGCTACAGTTCCTGTTTCTGAAGAAGGAATAATCAATAACTGTCCACCTTGATCTAAATAATTAATTAACTCATTACTCAGTCCGCTAGACCATTCGGTGGGTTCATCAACAATGATTAAATTGTATTTATTAAAATCTTGGTAATTAATATTACCAAAAGAATTTTGTGTCAATATATAATTGGCATCATTGGCATAAACCGCATTTATAAATTTATTAGTTACCTTACCAATATGTAAAATTTGGTGTTGTGTGGTTGGTTTTAATGCAAAATATAACCTATCATCAAATGTGATGGGATAATCTGTAATGTTCACCTCCCCTTCTTGCCAGGCATCTCCGTTTGTGGTAATAGCAGCTTCTGTAACAACCGATTCGCCAGCAGCTAAATTTACATTTAATAGTGCCTTTTGTACTTTGTTTAAATTTATTTTAATCACTAAACCCTCAATAGCTATTTGACCATGATTGGTAAGTTTTATTTGAAGAGCTATCGGTTCATTGGCTTTTACAAATGGAGTATTAACATAAACAGAATCAACACTTACGTTTTGTACTAACTTATTTTCAACAGGAATAAAATTGTAATGAATTACACTATCAGGCTTTAGTTCATTTAATTTAAATTGTGTGTATTGAAAATCACTAATAATGTAAGTATGAAAAGATCCAATACCTTCATTTAAAAATGCTGTATTTTGTTTGGCACATACATCCAATAAATTTGCACTGGCTGCAGTAGGTTCTATATTATCAATTCTTGCCAATGCCTCAGTTCTATTCACTACACGTTGCTCGCTACCACTTAAATTATTGGTTAAAATTTGAAACTTATCATGGTTATCATAGGCTTTTACAATAGCTCGGGCATTATTTTTAGCCATTTCAAAAAGTGCACCATCACTCCCTTGTGCATTCATGCTATAGCTGTTATCAACAAACACACTTACTACATTACTCCCCCCGAATTTACTATTTTGACCAATTGGAATAAAAGGTTGTGCAAAAGCCAAAACCATGGCTGAAATAGCTAAAATACGACAAAGTAGTACCAATAAATCTTTCAGTTTTTGTTTTGATTTATTTTGTTCTTGCAATTGTTGTAAAAAACGGATGTCACTAAACACTATTTTTTTATAGCGTCTAAAATGAAATAGATGTATGATAATAGGAATGCTGATAGCAGCTAATGCCCATAAAAAACCTGGATATACAAATTGCATGCGGTGTAAATATAATAAGTTTGGCTAAGGTTGACAAGTAATTTAACCTACAGCCAAACTTTAAAAACCAGTACTAAAACGTAAGTTCAAGGTCAGTAAGTATCTGGTTATTCTGAACATGTTGCTCAACTATACGCTCTACATCGTTTAAGGTTACATGTCCATAATAAGTACCTTCAGGATAAATAACCAAAGCCGGACCATTGCTACAAGCGTCAATACAACCAGATCGTTGAGCTCGTATCTTGCCTTGCAATCCTTTCTCGCGCAAAACCTCTTTAAACTTATTAACCAATTCCATTCCTCTAACCTCACCACAGCAAGACTTTCCTTCAGCCTTTTGATTGGTGCAAATAAAAATATGTTTATCGTATCTCATGTGGCACAAAAGTGGGTATTTTTTTTTATATATTTGCAGCCATAATGATGGATTTAATTTCCCTATTTTCCAAACCCGAAGCGTGGCTTTCGTTGATTACTTTATCCGTTATGGAGATTGTTTTAGGCATTGACAATGTGATATTTATATCACTTGTAACTGGTAAACTTCCTCCTGAAAATCAGAATAAAGCACGCAGACTAGGATTGTTTTTAGCATTATTTATTCGTTTAATATTGCTTTCATTTATCAGCTACATTGTTAATGAAATGACGGATACGCTGTTTGAAGTGTTTGGCCATGGACTAAGTTGGAGGGATATTATTTTGTTGGCAGGAGGTTTGTTCTTGTTGTATAAAAGCACTTTAGAGATATATGAATTACTGGAAGCTGACCCTGAAGAACACAGTAAAAAAGTAAATCCAACATTTTGGAATGTAGTATTGCAAGTAATTATTATTGATATTGTATTCTCTTTTGATTCGATTATAACCGCAGTTGGATTAGCGCAAGACTTACCTATTATGATAGCAGCAGTGGTAATATCTATGATTATCATGTTGTTCTTTTCTGCTGCTATTAGTAAATTTATAGATAAGCACCCAAGTATCAAACTTTTGGCATTGTCATTTTTGCTTACCATTGGTATGCTTTTGGTTGCCGAAAGTTTTGGGCAACATGTGTCGAAGGGATATGTTTATTTTGCCATGGCCTTCTCAATTTTGGTGGAGTTACTCAACATGCGAATGCGCAAAAAGCCGAGCAAACCTGTTGAACTTAAAGACATTTACAAATAATATGAACCAGGGAGTAAAGATTTTTACTCCCTTCATTTTTTATACATGATACCGGTAACATTTATTGATTGGGGGAACATTGCTTACCAAGAAGCTTGGGATAAACAAGAAACTTTGTTTAAAGAAAAAGTAGATCGTAAGTTTTTAAACCGCAGTTTACCAGAGGGCGAACAAATATGGCCACAAAACCATTTGATATTTTGTGAGCACCCTCATGTATACACCTTGGGTAAAAGTGGCAGCGAAAATAACTTGTTAATTAATGAAGCGTTTTTACAAAAAATTGGTGCTACGTATGTTCCTATTAATCGTGGTGGCGATATTACTTACCATGGCCCGGGGCAAGTGGTGGGCTATCCTATTTTAGATTTAGAGCAGTTTTTTACGGATATACATAAATACCTGCGTTTTTTAGAAGAAGCAGTGATTTTAACCATTGCCGAGTATGGGATTAAAGGTGAGCGCTATGAAGGATACACGGGTGTTTGGATTGATGTGGCCGACACAACAAAAGCGCGGAAAATTTGTGCAATGGGTGTACGTTGCAGCCGTTGGGTAACCATGCACGGATTTGCATTTAACGTAAACACCAACCTCAATTATTTTAACCACATTGTGCCTTGTGGTATTGATGATAAGCAAGTAACATCATTACAAAAAGAATTAGGCCATGAGGTTGATTTAGAAGAGGTAAAAACCAAACTAAAAAAACACATTGCAACATTGTTTAATATGCAATTGTTATAATCTTATTTACTTTTAAAGTAAGTTGATTGAAACAATATTTCCTTTTCTTTTAACGACTTATTAAAATTTTGATGAGCCAAAGTTCCCTCATGCATAATTCGGTGATTTTTCATAGCATTTAAAGAATTTACATCAGCCACAAATTGTTGGGTGAACTCATCAAAACAAGTATTGACCAATTGTTGCCAAACGTATTCAACAGCTTGTTGCGTAGGATGAATTAGATCTCTATCATAAAAACGGTAATCGCGCAACTCATCAACAACTATTTCGTAAGCTGGAAAATAATAAGCTTGGGGTTGTTGGTTGTACAACTCGTAGATAGCTTGTAATAAAATACCTTTGCTTACATTGTTTTCAAATAATCCGTCTTTTGTATGCCTTACCGGACTAACCGTAAATACAAACTGAACGTACGGCAAACTGCTGATGACATCTTTCCAAGCATCAATAATTTCAGCTTTACTTAACAACCTTTTATTAAAATATTGCTGCGGGTATTTATGACAGTTGGCAGTAATAAAACCTGGCTTATCTTTTAACTCATAAACAAATGCAGAACCAAATGTAACATATACAATAGTTTCGGGTTGATGAATAAAAGCATGGGCCTTATTTAGTGGCATATTTATATTACCCA
>JBFYQC010000238.1:0-11765 GCA_041302975.1 Bacteroidota bacterium | reverse complement strand
ATATAACCAATACAACAGCAACCCATACTTCATCAGCTTTAACTGAAACAACCCAATTTAGAGCGGTAATTAAAAACGGAACATGTAATACTGTTGAATCAACACCTACAACTGTAACCGTAACACCTGCCTCTGTTGGAGGTTCTGTAAGTGGTGGAACATCACCAATTTGTACAGGTAATGCTCCAGGTACCTTAACACTTAGTGGTGAAACAGGAGGAGTTGTTCGTTGGGAAAGCGCTATAAGTCCTTTTAGCATTTGGAATACCATTTCAAATGTTACTACATCAGAAGTACCAGGTAATTTAACCGCCACCACTCGCTTTAGGGCAGTAGTTAAAAATGGTACTTGTCCTGAAACAAACTCAAGTCATCAAGAAATTATAGTAAATCAATTGCCATTAATAACTGCTCAACCAATATCTGCAGAAAGATGCGTGGGAGGTAACGTTACATTTACGGTTACAGCAACCGATGCTGTAAGTTATCAATGGAAAAAAGATGGTATTGATATTACAGGTGAAATTAATAACTCTCTTGCTTTAAGCAGCATTTTACTAGGTGATTCAGGTAATTATAGTGTTACTGTTACAAACGGATGCGGAAATAGTACATCGAGCAATGCCGAACTTACAATTAATGCTCTACCAACAGCTGGCTCATCGGCAGGAGGACCAGTAACTTTCTGTAATGGAGACAATGTTAGCTTAACAGCAACAGGAGGTAATACTTACCAATGGAGAAAAGATGGGACAAATTTCTCAACATCAAATCCATTGATTGTAACAGCATCTGGCAGTTATGATGTATTTACAACCAACAATGAGGGATGCACATCATCAAGTCCTGCTTCAGCAATAATTGTTACAGTTAATAACACTCCAAATGCAGGAATAACTCCTAGCGGATCAATTACTTTTTGCGCTAGCGGAGGCCAATTATTAACTGCAAGCGGAGGCACAAGTTATCAATGGAAAAAAGATGGTGCTGATGTTGCAACAGGTACTACATACAATGCAACAACAGCAGGTAGTTACACATTAGTAGCAATTGAAAATGCTTGCAGCTCATCAGTATCTGCTGCAACAGTTGCAACCATAACACCAGCCGGCACATGGTTAGGAACCATTGATGATGACCCAAGTAATTCAGGCAACTGGAGTTGCTCAACAATACCAACAGTATCAACAGAAGTAACTATTGCCAGCGGAAACGATCCTAATGTTGGTGTTGGTAAAACAATTTTGGCTAACGGTATTACAATTGGTGCTGGTAAAACAATTAATGTAAATGGTGGTACACTCAGAATTAGGGGTAGTATAGGAGGTAGTGGTAAAATTAACAATACCTCAGGTGAGGTTGAGTTTTTCGGAAGTACTAACCAGACAATTCCATCAGGATTATTTGATGGTAATGCGGCAGCAAAAATCAAAATTAATAATACAGGAACTGTTACATTAGGTGGAGCATTAAGAATAACAGAAAGGCTTACTTGCGATGATGGTACATTTGCTACAGGAGGTAATTTAACATTAGCATCAACAGCAGGAGGTACAGCAATTGTTGCTGAAATGGGTCCTGATGCGAGTATAACCGGAAGTGTTACTGTAGAACGCTATATTCCATCAAGTGCAAGACGTTGGAGATTTATGGCAGCACCAATAAGTGGTGGAACTTTAGCCGATTGGAAAGATGATATTTTTATTACAGGAACTGGTGGAGCCACCAATGGATTTGATGCCACGGGTAATAATGCACCAAGTGTTTATTACTACAATGAAGCAACTACTGGTAACTTAAACCAAGGCTGGATTTCACCATCGAACACGAGTATGTCATTTACAGTTGGAAGGGGCTATCGCGTATTTGTTAGAGGCGATAGAAGTGATTTAGCAAGATTAACTGGTGGTAATACCTCACAAAACGAAGTTACTTTAGAAGTTGCTGGTTCTCTAAATCAGCAGTATGTAAATATGCCAATAACCTTTACAGCTACAGGCAGCTCTAGTGACGATGGCTGGAACTTATTGGGTAACCCATATGCAGCACCATTTGATTGGGGAGCGATGTGGAGAACAGGTAATACTGGATTTTCAGGCACTTTTTACACTAAAGTAGAACCAAGTATATTTGTGTACGATCCAGTTGGAAACAACTATAAAAGTTATAATGCTGCAACTTCAAGTGGTACATTAACAAATGGAATTATCGCTCCAGGACAAGCATTTTTTGCAAAAGCAACCGGAAGCAGCCCTTCATTACTATTTTATGAAACCTTCAAATCAACATCATCAAACAACAGTTTGTTTAAAACAGGTACGCCTAGTGATGAGTTATTGATTACTATGAGAAGTGATACCTTTAATTACGACCAGTTTATTATTAAATTTAGAGCTGGGGCAACAAACAACGATGACCTGTACGACATTGGCAGAATGAACAATGGAGCAAACGATATTTACAGTTATGCTAGCGATAATATTCCTCACTCACTTGATGCAAGACCACAAATAACAACAGCTACCGATACTGTTAAATTATACGCAGGTGGAACAAATGGTTTACACACATTTACTTTCAATACATTGCCTGCAGCAACTGGATTTAATTATTACTTGAAAGATAATTTCTTGAATAGTATAACGCCAATTGCTGAAAATGGTGTGTATGCCTTTAACATTAACACAAGCAATACAGCTACATTTGGTAGTAATAGGTTTAGAATTATTATTGAAAATATAAATGCATTACCTGTTACTGTAAGCAAGTTTTCGGCTAAAATTAATAACCGAAATCAAGCCATATTAAACTGGACAACAGTAACCGAGAAAAATAGCAGTAGGTTTGAAGTTGAACACAGTATTGATAACGTAAACTTTAAGAAAATTGGCTTAGTTAAAGCAACAGGTAACAGTAACGTTCAAGTAAATTATGAATATATTGATACTGATTTTGTAAAAGGTGTAGTTAATTATTATCGATTAAAAATGATCGATATTGACAACACTTACACATACTCATCAGTAAGACAATTAAATGAAGAACATACTATGCAAAGTGCGGTTGGTGATTACATATTTATGGCACCAATACCAAGTGCAGATTACGTTAAAATTTGGTCGGATGTTGAAGTATTAAATGGCGGTGCAGAGTTGAAAATATACGATACACACTTAAAACTTATTAGTACAAGTATTATAAACGGCTTTGGAAAACTAAATGAAAAGATTGACTTAACCGGTGTTGAACAAGGTGTTTACATTATTCAAATAAAAGACACGAACAACCAATGGGTAGTAACCCGAAAAGTTGTGAAAAACTAAGGTCAAAATTTTAATTAAAGATTAAAAGCCCCCAATAGGTTTAACTTATTGGGGGCTTTTTAGTACATAATTATGTACTAAAAATGTAACTAAAAATTTGTTTTGTATCATAAAATTAAATCATTGGTCATTATGTAATGTTGCCTTAGTAGTTTCACAAGAAAAGAAATAATTGCAATGAAGAAACTAATAACAACTATAAGTATAGCCTCTATTTTATTATGTTTCAATTTAAGTGCTCAAGAAGCTACAAAAACAATTATCAAAGACACCATAACAGATATGGGAGTTGCAGTTGCACCTGCAATGGTGAAATTTAATACCATACCCGGTTATTCTAGTGTTAAATATGTTACTGTAACCAACGATACTAAAAAACCAGAAAAATTTAGAATAAGTATTGCTGATTATGACATGAATGATAAAGGGTCGGTAAAGCAATTACCTGCAAATATTTTTCATGAATACGGAATATCAAAATGGGTAACAATATCACCAAGTTTTATAGAGTTAAAACCTGGTGAAGCAAAGAAGATAGAAATTACACTATCGGTGCCAGATTCGGCAACAGCATACAGAGCAGGATGGGCCATGTTAATTATTGATGAAATGAAAGAGCGTCAATCAATAACCCCAAAAAATGCTGACGGGAAAAGCATGGCAATGGGTATTATACCAACATTTGGTTTTGCCGTATATATGTTTCAAAATCCGCCTAATGTAAAAGTTAATAAACTAGAATTAACAAAACTAAAATATACCAGTAACGATCAATCTGACCCTAACATTACAAGCAGAGGCACCATTCATGCTGCAGCAAAAAACATAGGAGATGGACTAGGTTTTTCAAAGATGTACATTGAGTTAACTAACATTAACAACGGATATAAAACCAAGCTATCATCAAAACAATTTACCATATTTCCTAAAATGGAGAGAAACTTCGATTTTCCTCTTCCAGGAGAACTGCCTCCAGGAAAATACATCGGTTCTGTAATTCTAGATTTTGGCAGCGATGAATCATTAGATGCTGCAGAAATTGAGTTTGAAATTACACCAATGAACCCGCCTAAAAAATAACATCTAAATATTAGATTATATGAAAAACACCCCCCTTAAAAAAGCAATTTTGGCTCTAGGAGCCATTGTTGCATCTAACGTTGCTTTTGCTCAATTGCAAGAGGAAAAAAACGTTACCATTACGATGGATTTACAACCAATCCTTCAACTTAAAATGGAAGGTCCAGATCAATTGGATTTCACATTTGATGAAATTAACGAATACTACGCAGGTATTGTAAAATATGGCGCAACGGTACTAAAAGTGAGTTCAACTGTAAGTTTTGATTTATGGGCTGCTGGCTTATCTCAAGGACAAGAAGGTGCTCGTTTATGGGACAACCCTGTTGAGTACGCAACTCCATCTGCAGCGGCTATTGATGAAATTCCATTAACTGCATTAGAGCTTCGTCAATTCCCTGCTAATCCATCAATTGCTGCAGGTTGTGCAACAACTGTTGCAAATTCAAGTGATTATTCAGCACCTTTTCAACCAGTAACCAATCCAGGAACTTCAGTTATGAGTGCTGGTAACAATGCCATCTATTGTCCATTACCTGGCTCTCCATATGATGCACCACTATCAACTGCAGTAGCTGCAACATCTGAAAAATATATTGCAGGTGGTTCTACTACTGGTGCTGATTGTGCAGTATTAGGTGGTAGCTATTTAATTGGTGGTCAAAATGCAAATACAAGTTCATACCGTTATGTACTAGATTACCGCATTTTACCTAATTTACCAGTAACATTCCCTTCACATTTAGCAGCTAACGCAGTAAATACAACCGCTCCTTATGTAACAGCTGCAGATGGCGCTACAACGCTAGCAGCAGATGGATCTATTTATGCGAATCCTGGCGTTTACACCATGTATGTTAAATACATTTTAGCTCAAGATCAATAATTCAATTCTTTAAACAAAACCAGGCACAAGTTGCTTGGTTTTGTTTACATTAATTTGGCTATTAATATTATTCCATATGAAATGGTTTATATACTGCTATGCCCTATTTATTTGTATACCACAGTTGAATGCACAAACAAACTGTAATGTCTCGTTAACTTCTAATTGTAAGCCAACGGGTGCTGGTTCACAATATATTATTACAGGAGAAACTGCTATTAATTTTACATTTCAGTCGTTTGGTGATTTTATTACTGGTTCAAATCTTTTTGGTGTAAACATTCTAAAGCTAGTGATAGAAGAAAATGCAACACCACCCGATGATTGCCGGTGGCGTTTAAATACACACATGGATAACAATGCAGCAGCACCAACTAAATGGGAGCAAGTATATGCGTATGGTTTATCATCAGCAGGCCTACCAGAGCTAGATATATTAGAAATGCGATTCAGAAATCAATGTAACACCAGTTTAACCGGAAGTAATTATGTTAGCTTAGGAACCACTGCTTCTAATCTTGATATTGTAGAATCAATAGGATTAAGTAATAATTCAGGTACATGCTCGGGGTTAAACGTAAATAGACCTGGAAGTTATTTGACCAATTATGGTGAGTATAGCTTTGCTATAGATTATAAACTTAAACCAACATTAAATATACAACCTGGAATTTACCGACTAAACGTTCGTTTTTGTGTAACAGAGGGTAATTAATGCAACCTTTTAAAAACATATTATATTTAAAAGTTTGCCGAAACCTACTTTTAGTTGCAATGTTAATGCTTTGCAATACAAGTGTTTTTGCACAGTTAGATACCATGATAAGTGGCGTACCAATATTGCGTCCTGAGGGAACAACTGTAGCTTTCTTTATGGATGATAGTACAGTAAACATTAACCCTGGAGAAATTGTATCTAAAACCATCATTTTATATAACCTAGAAAATAAAGTTAAGAATGTAAGAATAAATATTTCAGCCCCACCTGAATGGAAAAGAACTTCTTTTTCCGATAGGGTATATGAAATAAAAGGTGGTGAAATATTATACTTACCCGCATCAATAATACCAAGCGGTAAAATTAAAGGAAATACAAAGTATTTATTAACCGTATATATAACCGATGAAGCGGGACCATTTATAGGTTCGGCCAGTTTTTTTGCCTACAGAAACAGATTAAGTAATTGGGATTTAAGCCTAAATCAAAAGAATAAAATTTATTTCAAGAACAAAGAACAAAAAGCACAATTAACATATACGGTGTTTAATAGCGGCAACGAAGAGCAGCCAATTTCAATGTCGATTGACAATTACCGTACAAATATTTCTGTAACCGATTCGTTCGGGAAAATAGTACAAGGAAAATTTGTAGATTATACAATACCAATTGGTGGCGACACCACATTTACCTATAACGTTAGCACAACAGAGGGAATAAGAAATCAGCGTTTTATTGATACAGAATCTCACAGACCAATTTCTGTTGATGAAACTAAAACACATACTGTATATATTAAAACATCAGAATCGAAAACTTTAGGAAATAGGGCAATTCAAAAAAGTAAAAAAGTAGATTTTGTACAACTTGGTAACGAAATAAAAGTTACTCCATATAGCTATTCATACTTTCCATTAACAGTTGAAGCTAACATTAACAGCATAGCCACAGGATCACCACTTGCCAATTTATTTATGCGTGGAAGCACCGAACTTGATAACGGAACAGGAATAAATTATCAATTACAAACTTTTTTTACTAATAATTACTATACTTCAAACTATCTTGAGTATACGAATTATTTTATTGGTGTTAGTAATAAAAAATACACGGCAGTATTTGGGAATATAAGCGGTATTCCTGAGTTAAGTGCGGCCATGCCCGTTCCGGGAAGAGGGGCAGGCGCGATATATCATATAAATAAAAACCATAGCATTGGCAGTTTTTACACCAGAAGTCCAGGTTTATTTAGTAACTCAACCTTACTTAACAATAATAGAGAGGGATATGGATTTTCTTATCGATTTAAAGTAAAAACGTTCTCCATAAGTACAGCCTATACACGATCTGATTATAGTTCGGCAGCTGGTTACAAGACAGATTTTTGGGGTATCAACACAAGTAAAGCATTTTTAAAAACGCAATCGATATCATTTGGTGGAATGTTATCAAACAATATACTAAATAACGGCACCACTACATCTGGCTATATAATGCGTGGTTCTTATTCAGCACAATTCCTGAAAAGAAAACAACTCAATACCAACACATCATTAACATACATATCAAAAAATTTCACTTATTTAAATAATGGAGATGGTTGGATAGGTTCATTTAATACCAGTTATAATACCAGAAAAAACATGGGTATTCAATTAAATAGCAACTTTAATAAACGGGTTTTATATTTCTCTGCAACACCAAATACTGTTAACGGTACTAGCTATTTAAATATTAATAATCAACTCACCATTAATAGATCGTATACAAAAGGGTTTATTTCTGTTGCAGGTTTTTATAACTTCTCAGAAATAAATAATAATGCATTACGATCTCGTGGATTAAGTTTTAACGTAGGAAATTTTGAATATGAAAAAAATAAGCTGTACTCAGGCTCTGTAATGGCTGGTTATACTAAACCTTTATTCTTATCACCAGCAAATAATTACTTTTTCTTTCAAATGTTTGGTATGGTAAGGTACAAAGTTTTATCAGGATTTTTAAGATACTCTTATGGCAATATTGGTTCTGCCGGATTTACCAGTAATAATGTGTTTTTTGCACCACAGATGGTAAATGCAAACATTAACCATCAGCACCAGTTTCGCGATTCACATTTTATTTTACAGCAATTTATCAGTTACACTTACTATAATTTAAACCAGCGCCAAACACTAAGTTATATGCCCGAACTGAGTTTTTACACCAATAATGATTGGCGATTTAGGATTCAAATTGGCTACTATTTGGCAGGTACAAATAACTCTGGTGCATTAATAGTTCCTGCAGGATCAACAGGTACTTTTTCTGAAGAATCAACTGTAATTTCTCAAAATGTAATGGCAAACATTGGAGTAAGAAAAACATTTGGCATAAAAAATCCATTCTCAAATAGCCGCTACTACTCAGCAAATATCAAAGCTTTTGTTGATGTAAACGGAAACAAAAAACGTGATAATGATGAATATGTTTTAGAAAATGTGGTGATAAAAATAAACGGCTGGGATGTACTTACTAACGAAAAAGGCGAAGCTAAACTAAAAAATATACCAGGAGGTTTATATGAGTATTCTGCATTTAGTTTAAATGATGTAAAGGATTACTTTCCTGATATTGCTGATACCATTTTAATTTCTCGTAATTATACCGATAACGAATACATTTCTATCCCTTTTGTAAAAGGGGTTAAGATATATGGTAAAGTTGTTGTTGATAGAGATATTTTATCACAACAAATGGAAATGATACCTGAAATAGGTGGCATAAAAATTACTGCCGAGAATGGTAAGACGGTTCACACACTTACTGAAAATGATGGGTCGTTTATTTTTTATGCGCCTTATGGCGATTACAAAATAATTTTTGATGAAAAAGTATTAGGTACAAGATATCGATTAATGGAAAACAATATACATGTTAAAATTGACAAGGATGTAGAGAGCATTTTTGTAACCTTTAACATTATGGAAAAACGGAGAAAAGTAGCTGTAAAAAAATTCAACGCCAATGGTGATGCACAAACATCCAACAACATAGTTAATATTACAAAAGATACGCCTGCAATTCAAGTTAATCCACCATTAGTAATAAAAACGCCAACTATAGTAAGAAATAATTCATTAACCCAAGAACAAGTAGCAATAACTGATGAAGTATTGGATAACTTTTTACGCAATAAAATTGATGTTACCAATACACGTGGTTTAATTTATACCGTTCAATTAGGAGCATTTATGAAGCCTTTAAATCCAGGTGGTTTCAATAATATTAGCGATATTATGTATGAAGTAATTGGAAACAACTTCGTGAGGATAATGTCAGGCCAATATACTAACGAAGCTGATTGTATTAAAACATTAGCAGAATTAAGTGCAAAAGGATTTAATGATGCATTTATATCTGCATATTATAATGGCAGAAAAGTAACCCTTGACGAGGCCAAACAACTTAAAAAGTAGTTTTAACTAATTTGTATGGCCTTGTCCATTTTCCCTATAAAAGTGCCTATACGGTATAAATGAATTCCGCAATTCTCTGCTAATTTCAATATTATATCCACTTCTTTACTATCAATAGAAATCATCAATCCTCCATTGGTTTGAGGGTCTGGTAATAAAGTAAAGGCCTCCATGGCATTAACGGTTTCGTCAATGTTTATTTTATCACTATAAGCATTCCAGTTTCTATAGGTTGCATCAGGTACAATTCCTTGTTTTGCATAATCAATTGCAGCTTGTAGCTTGGGTATTGACGTGTAGGTGATTTTAGCGGTTAAACCACTTCCCTCGCTCATTTCAACCAAATGACCAAGCAAACCAAATCCGGTAATATCAGTCATGGCATGCACTGCTTTTTCTTTTCCTAATAGTTCACCAAAATCATTTAACTGTGTAAGTTGCTCCACTAAAAGCTCTTGATGCTCATCAGTTATTAAGCCACGCTTTTGTGCAGTAGCTAAAATACCCACACCAATAGGTTTACTTAACAATATCACATCACCTTCTTTTGCAGTATTGTTTTGTTTGATATGCTCTAGGTTTGCCATTCCATTTACCGACAAACCAAAAAATGGTTCAGGAGCATCAATGGTATGCCCACCCGAAATAACTATCCCTGCTTTTTCGCAAATAGTTCTTGCACCATCCATCACTTGCGCAGCAACCTCTGCTGGAATTTTATCAATTGGCCAACCCAATATTGCTATTGCTGTAATGGGCTTACCACCCATTGCATATACATCACTTAATGCATTTGCAGCAGCTATTTGTCCAAAAGTAAATGCATCATCTACTATTGGCATAAAAAAATCGGCTGTAACAATTAATGCCGAACCATTGCCCAAATTATAAACGGCAGCATCATCGTTGCTACTATTACCTACCATTAAATTGGTATTAACTAAGGAGGAAATACGACTTGATGATAAAATACTTTCTAAAACCGAGGGGGCAATTTTACAACCACAACCTGCACCTTTGGCAAATTGAGTTAATTTAATAGAAGTCATCTTATTTTACATCGGGGTTTAAAAGTAATGAAGCATTGGCCTTTGCATGAACCTCAGCAGACTGAATAGTTATTGCATGCCTTAAATTTTTTTCAGCAGATTGCTGGTATTGTTTATCGTAATAACTTAATAAAATTTTAAAGCATGATGTAACATCACCCTCTAATAAAAAGTTGATGGCATTTTTAGTATCCAATCCTCCTAAACGTTTTTGGATGCGCATGATAGCCGTTACTAATTTGTCCTTTTCAAATTGTCCGTAGTATTGCGTAATAAATTTTAAACGCTCTTCAAACGGAATATTCAATACAATAACCTTACCGGCTAAAATAGTTTCGTAAAAGGGTTTAGGCAGGTTAATTAAACCAATACGTTGGCTTTCGTTTTCAATCCAAATGGGTTTGGGTTGATGAAAATTTTGCTGATCATCTAAATGATAATAAGCCGTTAATTCTTTTGCTAAATTGTTTTCAAACTGTTCTTGCGATGGCTGGTCTTTCATACCCAAAGCCCCAAAAGAAGAACCTTTGTGGCAAGCAATGCCTTCCAAATCTATAACTGGCTCGTGTTGCTTTTTAAGCTCCAATAAAACCTCTGTTTTGCCACTTCCGGTATAACCTCCTAACACATAAAATTGGTACGGTAAGGCTAATTGGTGAAGCACATAATTACGGTAAACTTTGTAGCCACCATCTAACAATACCACATCAAAACCATAAAAACCAAGCAACCACGCCATAGCGCCACTACGCATACCTCCACGCCAACAATGTACCAATACCTTTTGGTTGTTATTACCTGCATATTTTTTTAGCGTTTCTTCTACAAGATTAACATATGCGTTTAGTTTCGGACCAAAATATTTCAACCCAATTTTTATGGCGTCTTGTCTACTTATTTGTTTGTAAGTAGTTCCAATTTCAGCACGCTGTTCATCATCAAAAATTGGTAATGTTAAAGCACCCGGTATATGCGCATAAGCATATTCCTGCGGACTGCGTACATCAAATACCGGATTGCTTTTGGCTAGTTCTAAAAACGTATTTATATCAACTTTGGTTACGGGCATGTTATGCTTTTGTAAAAGAAAAAACCTACCGAAGTAGGTTTATGTATATTAATCTTCTATCGTCCAGTTAGCCCTATCCATAGGACTAAATTGCCAAGGGGCTTGGTTATTTTCTAAGTTATTAAACATGTTGTTTAACGAACCCGGTGCTGATGATTGTTCCATCACTTTAAACCTGCGCA
>JBFYQC010000237.1:0-8954 GCA_041302975.1 Bacteroidota bacterium | reverse complement strand
ATGGTTGTATACCTTAGAGAAACAAGTTGTAAAATCATCTTCGGCAAATTTTACGGTATAGGTTGGGTTGATAGGTTGACCATCATCCGTAATTTCAAACCCAATTTTACGCAATGCGTTTATGGCATTAGCATTAAATGCAGTAGCCTCTGTTCCGCCCGAAAAAGTATGAACATTTTTCACCCCAAAATAATGGGCTGCAACTGCGGCCCATACTTGCCCAAAGTGACTTCTGCGTGAATTATGTGTACACACATACACCAAATTGATAGGTTGGTTACCGTCTTTTTTGGTTTGAATATAGTTACTGATTTTTTGAAGAAGTTGTTTTCTATCTTCACTAATTTCGGTAAATAGGGGAGTTAAATTGTTGCAAAATGATTTGATGCTTAAGTACATAAATTTAGTTAGTTTTAAATGATGAACGTTTTTTTAGGGCGTATTGAACCAGAAGAATAAGTGCAGGTACCTCAACTAAAGGACCAATTACACCTGTAAAAGCTTCTCCGCTATTCATTCCAAAAACAGCAATAGCTACAGCAATGGCCAATTCAAAATTATTACCAGATGCTGTAAATGCAATAGATGTTGACTTACTGTAGTCGCTGCTAACATATTTACTTAAGGCAAAGCTCACCATAAACATCACCCCAAAATAAATAACCAAAGGTATAGCAATGCGGATAACATCAAATGGAATTAGAACAATGGTTTCGCCTTTTAGGCTAAACATGAGTACAATGGTAAATAGCAACGCAATTAGGGTAATGGGCGATATTTTAGGAATAAATTTATACCTCAACCACTCATCGCCTTTTAATGCAATAATGCCATAGCGACTGATTAAACCAAGTGCAAATGGAATACCTAAGTAGATGCCGACACTTTCAGCTATTTGGCCAATGGTAATGTTTACTTCCATGCCTTTAAATCCGAATAATGGGGGTAATACCATTAAGAACAAATAAGCGTATAAACTAAAAAACAGTATTTGAAAAATACTATTTAATGCAACCAATCCGGCTGCATACTCGCGGTTGCCTTCTGCTAAATCATTCCAAACAATTACCATAGCAATACATCTGGCCAAGCCAATTAAAATAAGGCCGTTTCTGTATTCGGGATAATCACCTAAAAAAATAAGTGCCAAACCAAACATCAGAACAGGTCCAATAACCCAATTTAAAATAAGAGATAATGTAAGCGCTTTTTTGTTTGAAAATACCTCACGCATTTTACCATAATCAACCTTAACCAGTGGTGGATACATCATTAAAATTAAACCTATAGCAATAGGAATATTTGTTGTGCCATTGCTAAACTGATTGATGAAATTTGCAGAAGAGGGAACAAAATACCCAATAGTAACTCCTAAAATCATAGCTAAAAAAATCCATAATGTTAGGTACCTATCTAAAAATGCTAATCGTTTATTCATAATTTAAATGAGCTATTTATATTAATCCGTATTTTAAAATAATACCAATTTGGCCAGCATGGTATGCAGTATGCGAAGTAATGCGGCCCATTGCTTGAGCTTTGGTGCGTGTACCAAACTCTTTGGTGGTAATTTCTTCATTCCACTCATTAAGTTCTACATTGCTTATGGCTTGTTCCAAATACACTTTCGATTCATTCAAATAATCCAGCAGTTGTTGCAAATTAGTATATTGCCTTTTGTCTTTACCTACGCCCAAAGTTTCTATAGATGCTTTAATATCTAAACCAAAAACATTTCGGGCAAACAATTGCTCAACCTCGCCAATATGTTTCAACAAAAAGCCAATACAGTTTGATTGTGGATGTAATCGTTTAAGCAAATCGGCTTCGGTAAACTGAGCAAATTGATTGGTTAATCGGGTGCGCGACTCAAGCCATAGCTCAAGTATTGCCTCTGTTTGATTCATATTTTATAATTAAGTAATTAGCAACAACCACCACCGGGTGTGCAGCAAGCATTATTATCAGCAGGTGTTAAATTGGCTAAATTTACCTTTAGTTTTTCGGGTGGAATACCGCATTTATCTTGTGCTAAACAATTGGTAGTTTTAGTAGTTAAATCAAAATGGCCTGTAGCAGCATTAAAATACAATCCGTATTTGCCTATTGTTTCTGCTTGATATTCAACCTCCACTTCTGTATCGGGCAAGCGCAATATGCGCTCTGATAAATCAATAATATTGGCCAATTTTTGAGGCGCTAAGCGATGATCAAAATCGTTAGCTTCCCACAGTTGAAAATTTATAACCTGTTCATTTCTTACAGTACCTCCACAATCAATAAATTGTTTGGTAATAACTCCTACTTCAGTAACATGAAAATGAGCAGGAACAAGAGCTCCGTTTGGTAGTTTAAACGTAACTTCATTTAAATTTTGTAATACATTTTTTACGTCTGATAATTTCATAATTTTATTATTTGCAGCAAAGTGCTAGCGGCTTTTTATTTAGTAACTCGTTGGTTAGGTTATTGAATTGACGTGTATACTCCTCTAGTTTTTCCCAGTTAATGCAGTAACAAGATTTTGGACCGTTTAACGTGCCTTGTATTAACCCCATATTTTTTAATTCTTTTAAATGTTGAGACACGGTAGATTGTGCCAATGGCATTACTTCTACAATTTCTCCACAAATACATTCATTGCGTTCTGCAAGTGTTTTTAAAATAGCGACACGGGCAGGATGCCCCAGTGTTCGGGCAAAATCAGAGATCAATATCTCGTCTGCTAAAAATTCTCCTTTTTTGTTGATCGCCATAGGTTTAATATATATCGCAAATATACGATAATATTCTTTTGGACAAATTTAAATATTTAAAAGAATGATGATAAATATTAGTTTTATGATTTTTCGAATTATCTTCACGCACCTAATTATTAGAATATGAAAACTAAATTACTTAAGTTAATTGTTGTTGGCGGATTATTAACTTGGTCGATATCGGCTTTAACCTATTCTGGTGGACCTCCTGATAGTTACACTAATGCACCTGGTGAGTCGAACTGTACAAGTTGCCATGGAGGAAGTTCATTAAACGGTGGTGGTGCGTTTAACAATATCACATTAACTACTAGTACAGCATTAACAGCATTACAGCCTAATACAACTTATACCTTTAATCTTGGATTCAGCCAGTCTGGTAGAACTACTTATGGCTTTCAATTGTGTGTATTACCAGCTTCAGCTACAAGCTCATCAGCTAGTATTGGTACATTAATTGCATCGAGCAGTGAAACACAATTGTCGAGTAGTACAAGCCCAAACAGAACTTATCTAATGCATGATGTCTCTGGGACTTCTGCATCAGGCAGCACAAAAACATGGCAGTTTCAATACACTACACCCAATACAATAAATGTTAGTCCAGTATTTTATGTGTCCATTAACGCTGCGAACGGAGATAATAGTAGTTCTGGTGATTTGATTTATGCACGAACATTTGCAGCCACTGTATTACCTGTTAAATGGGGTAATATTGAAGCATTTTTGAATAATCGTGGGGTAAATGTAAAATGGACTACTTTAACTGAAATCAATAACAATTATTTTGAAATTCAGCGTAGTTTAAATGGATATGATTGGGAAACCATCGGTGAACTAAAAGGTGGCGGTAACCAATCTGTTGCTAAAACATATCAATATATCGATGATACAGAATTAACTCATGCTTACTATAGAGTAAAGCAAATTGATTATGACGGTAAAGAAGACTACTCCAAAGTGGTACGTATAGACAAAACAATTCAGGAAACGATAGTTCCATTGTACGACATGGTATCTAAAAGTATTGTGCTTCCAAACTTAGATTACACGGCTTTAATGCTTACAGATTTAAAGGGCAATCCATTAAAGGTAAATACAAAGGTGGCAAATGGTGCATTACAAATTGATGCACACTATTTACCTGCGGGAGTTTATATATTAAGTGTATCAAACCAAACAAACAATGCAAATTGGAAAGTTTGGATTGAAGGTTCTGGTAACAAGTAGACAAATGCTTAAAATAAGAAATGGTGTTACTGTTAACATAGTTCCACCATTTCTTTTATTTTTTCGATATCTAAAGGTTTTGAGAAAAACTTTTTAATAAAGGGTTTACTCTGAGCTTTGATAATGTCGTCATCAAAAACAGAGGATGTTAGCATGAAAAAAAATCCTTTATGTTGTAGAATGTACTTATTCTCCGACACTGCGTCAATAAATTCCCATCCATCCATATCTGGCATACTAATATCAACCAGAATTAAATCAAAAATTGGGAGAGCATTACTTATATTATTTTCAATTACGGTTAAAGCTTCAGAGCCATTTCCTGCCACAGTAATATTAGAGTCGGGATAAACGGAACAAAAGATTCTTTTGTTAATGTAATTGGTTACTTCGTCATCATCAATTAGGAGTATATTCATTTTGTTAAACTTTAGCTAAAGAATTTATGTAAATATAAAAAGTTGTTCCAACATTTACAGTGCTTTCTACTTTTATTTCACCACCAAGGGTTTCAACTTGTTTTTTTACAATGTGTAAACCAATTCCAGATCCTTCAATATTGGGATTAAATCGTTGAAACAATCCGAACAGTTTTTCACCATGTTTTTTCAGGTTAATACCAAGCCCATTATCGGTAATTCTTAATTCTATTTTATTGTTTTTAAAACGAGTTGAAACCTCAATAATGGCAGGTGTTTCAGGACGTTTGTATTTTATGGAATTCGTTAATAGGTTTATGAAAATACTGTTTAATACCTTTTGGCTGTAATAAATTTCTTTAACTTCAAAGTGGGTATAAATGGTGGTTTCTGTTCTAATTATTAACTCACTAATTGATTCTTTTACTTCTTCATAAACCTGTTCAATATTTAATTCTTGGGTATCCATACCCACCGATTTGCTAGACACCACTTGTATCAGGTCTTTAAGGGTATTATGTAGATTTTTAGTTGTAGAGTCTAGTTTGTCAATAATGTATAAATTATCTTTAGCAGAGGGATTTTCTTTATTATAAAGAGATAATAGACTTATGATATTAACTACTGGTGCACGCAAGTTATGGGAAGCTACATAAGCAAATTTTTCCAACTCGGCATTACTCAGCATTAACTCATCAGTTGTAGTTTGTATTTTTTGTGTTTGGTTTCTTACCTCTTTTTTTAGCTGATAATTGTATATGAGTACAAATAAAATAGAGATTAATAATCCTAAACTTATATAAAAAGCATTTTTAAATTTATGACGGTATTCATCTGGAGTTGTTGTAAAAATGAAGTTGCCTAAAGTAATGTCTGTAGGGGCTAATCCCAATTCTTTGTATGTGTTTAAAATGGCTTGCCATCTACCAATGTTCATATGGCCTATGGCTATTAAGTCAGGTTGAGTGAGGTTGTAAAGTTCTTCAGCCTCCTTTAATAAAATACTTTTATCGATACCTCGTTCTTGAACTCCAGGCAGGCTCATAATATAGTTGGCCATTTCTTCACGATGAGAAAAGGCGTATTCCCAACCTTTAATTAAAGCATCTCTAACTTCTTCTACCTCTTCGGCATTGTTTTTTACATAATCTTGACTGCTAAATAACAAATCCCCATAAAAGTCTACTCCATAATCTACAGGTTTGATGATATTATAGTGTATTCCAATTTTATCAAGCATAAATGGTTCAAAGGAACTGTATGCAGACATGGCGTCAGCTTCGCCATTTTCAAGATGTTTAAATCCCCATTGATGTTGTTGTACCTTTAGCAATGACGGATCTATACCTTCTTTTAAAAATACAGCTTTTATTTGAGTCCAACCTTGGTCATTTGCTGCCATTACTCGCTTATCTATTAAATCAGAAGGCCGTTTAATGTTGCTGTTTGAAGAGGTTAATAACACATAAGGTGAGTGCTGAAAAAAAACAGTAATTACGCTAAGTGGTTTTCCACTGATATAGTCAGATATAATTTCGGATGAAGATACTGCATATTGTGCCCTTCCTTTTTCTATTTCATTTACTGAAATGACATGAGGACCTCCTTCACGCAGATATACATTTAACCCGAGTTCTTTAAAGTAACCCTTGTTTACTGCTGCATAATATCCAGCAAACTGAAACTGGTGTCGCCATTTTAGCTGAATGAATATAGAATCTTGTGCTTTAGCGTTAGAAAATGTGCTGAACACAAAAGTAAGTAACAAAATAGGGGCTAGTATTTTGTTTTTTAAGTGCATATTGAAGCGAATTTAGGTTTGCATCTTTTGATGTGCAAGCTAAAATGTTGGAATAGAGGTTTATTCATGTTGTTTGACAGTATAAGCGTTAAAACAATGTTTTGAAATGCGTAATACAAAGCGTAAAATTGAACTGTATGGAAAATAATTATTTTGCCCACGAATCGGCCTTTATTGATGAAGGTTGTACCATTGGAAACGGAACTAAAATTTGGCACTTCTCGCACATTATGAGTAAGTGTGTTATTGGCCAAAATTGCAACATTGGACAAAATGTAGTAATAAGCCCAGAAGTGAGTTTGGGCAACAATGTAAAGATTCAAAACAACGTTTCTATTTATACTGGTGTAACCTGTGATGATGATGTGTTTCTTGGTCCATCTTGTGTATTTACCAATGTAACCAATCCACGCAGTGCTGTTAACCGCAGAGGTTCGTATGCCAGAACTCATGTGGGTAAAGGTGCCTCTATTGGTGCAAATGCCACCATTGTTTGTGGGCATGATATTGGTGAGTTCGCTTTTATAGGAGCCGGTGCTGTGGTTACTAAAAATGTTCCGGCTTATGCCTTATTGGTTGGTAATCCCGCTCGTCAGTTAGGTTGGATGAGTGAATTTGGACATCGTTTGCAGTTTGATGCTGAAGGCAAAGCAACTTGCCCGGAAAGCGGACAGGTGTATGAATTGAAGGATCATGTAGTTACACGTATTGTTTAAATGATGCTGAATAGAATAAAATTGTTTTTTGTTTTGGGGTTTATTGTGTTTAATGCCGCTTGGGCACAAATACCAACCGATTCTAGCAAGATAGTTGTATTTGTAGAAACAATGCCTGAGTATCCGGGCGGACAAGAAACGATGTATGCTTACTTGAATAAAAATATTAAATATCCTAAGGCAGACTTAAACAAGAGCATTTCAGGAAAAGTTATTGTTCAGTTTGTAATAGATACATTTGGGCATGTCATTGATAGTAAGGTTATAAAATCAGTAAGTCCAACAATTGATGCAGAAGCTTTGCGTGTAATCAATGGTATGCCACAATGGAAACCCGGAACACAACAAGGTAAGGCGGTAAACGTAAAGTTCACTATCCCCATTAATTTCAGTTTGCAAGAAAATAGGTATAGGTATAGTGTTACCGAATCTATAGGTATAATAGTTGGTGGATTATTAGGTGCTGCTATAGGTGTCTGGCTTTACTCATTACTTTAGTTTTACAGGTATCCAAATTTCTTCTTCCGAATCAGGAGAAGTATTGCTGTATTTTTCACCCAATACTTCAAAATGTGGTCGGTCATCTACTTCATATTCCGATTGAGGAAACCATGTACCGAAAATGTACCTGAACGTTGGTGCATAATTTGCCGGCAAACCTTGGTATAAAAACACCGCATACAAACCTCCTTCAATGTTCATTACTTCCATATTTTCGGGTATATCATTACCCGGTTCAACCTCTACTGCAGCCCACTTGGTAAATACATTGTTCGGTGAAAAGTTACTTAAACTCAACACCCCGTTATATTGTTGTAAGCTATACAAATCACTGCCTACCGTATGTTTTATAAGTTTACACAAGGGCATAAACTTTTGCCAAAGTTGTGCGGTAGTGTTGTTGGTTAAACTCATTTGTTGGTTTATACCTACCAACATTTTTGGGGCAAGTGTTACTATTTGTGGAATCAGCATAGCTAATTCACCTTAATTTTTTGTTTGATACTTTCCATTTCTACACGCATGCTTTTTAGCATATTCATGATGCTTTCTAAGTTTAGTTCTTCTTCTTTTTTGTCGGATACATTTAAGGTACACACAAATTGCCAAACCTCTAACACATCAGAAATATGTACCGTGTAAGGTTCGTAGTTTTTATTGTCCGAGTGTAATTCAAGTTCATTGCCTTTCTTGTAAACGCGTTTGTAAACAATACCTTCTTCTTTGGTAATAAGCACATAAGTGTTGCCATTAGCAATATCGCTTATGTTTTCTACAAATTTGCTCACCACAAAACTACCATCTTGTAAAGGAGGCATCGAGTCGCCTTTAATAGGAAACGCACGGTGTTTACCCACAATTTTAAAGGGTAAATTCATGTTGGGCAGATTTTCAAAATACTCAGGATCGCTGTAGCCGTTTAAATATCCGGCCGATGCACGAGCAGTTACTACTTCAACCAAGTCGTTGTTGTTGGCATCAACCATAATTGGAAATAAAATACGGTTTTGCCCAACTTTCATTAACGAGGCAGGGTCAACTTTGCTCAAATCACATTTTAGCAATGCATCAATGGCTACATGAAACATGGTACTTAAACGTATCAAAATGTCAACAGGAGGATCAGCTCTTTCTTCTTCATAAGAACCAATACGTGCGCGGGTAATATTTAGTTTATCCGCTAATTGTTGCTGGCTCCATCCTTTTAAGGAGCGCAAGTGCTTGATGTTGTTTGATATTTTACTCATAGTTGCAATTGCTAAAATTATTAGCACAATAATACTAAAATAATTGGTAAAATTGCAAGCGTATTTTTTGATTGATTACACAAAGTTGATTTGGCCTTTGTATGCCAAGGCTTACAGGTAAAAAGGGTTGATTGGTGTGGTTTTGATTAGCAGCAAAACATACCAATCGGCCTCAAACAACTTAATTATTTTAACACTACATGGCAAGAAACATTGTACATATTGACCTGGACTCGTTTTTTGTATCAGTTGAGCGTTTAATTAACCCTAAACTTATAGGT
>JBFYQC010000236.1:0-4371 GCA_041302975.1 Bacteroidota bacterium | reverse complement strand
GTGTTTATTTTAATATTTTTAATTGTTTTGCTTTGATAGTACAATAAATATCATTTTCTTCACGAACTATTAAAATTATAGCACATGACAACCACTGTTAATGCCTTAATCATTGAGGATGATGCCTCTTCGGTAACGCTTTTGAAAGAGTTTTTAAAAGACTTCTCTTACATCGAGCTTTTGGGTGAAGCTTCGAATATAAAAGATGCTGAATCTTTAATCAAGAACAATCCAAAGGTTGACTTGGTTTTTATGGATATTGATTTAAAAGGAGCTAACGCGTTAGATTTGATTAAATATGTTGGTCCAAAAACTAAAGTCCTATTTATAACTGCATTTCCTGATTTTGCAGTCAAGGCTTTTGAGTACAACACAATTGATTATATAGTTAAGCCTATTAGTTTCGATAGGTTGAAAAAAGCGTTAAGTCGCCTAGACGTGTTTGAAGATGCTGAGGATGCAGATTTCGAGGAAAAACCCGCTAAACACTCGTCAAAGTTTGGTATTGACAACATGGTTTTAATGAACATTGATAACGAAATGAAGTTCATTAAAATTAGAGATATCAACTTTATTGAGGCGAAAGGAAATTACACTTATGTGGCACTTAATGATGGGACTTCCTTTACCACTTACGGTT
The DNA here is from genome assembly GCA_041302975.1 of Bacteroidota bacterium. Lineage (GTDB taxonomy): Bacteria > Bacteroidota > Bacteroidia > UKL13-3 > UKL13-3 > UBA6183. Next base: position 3,731 of record JBFYQC010000236.1, on the reverse strand, counting down.
TAATTAAACTTTGGGAAGATAAACTGCCACAAGATGATTTTTTTCGTGTGCACAGATCAACGATAGTAAATTTACATAATGTACTTAAAATTGAAAGAGGTACCTATGACACAGGGATTTTATATTTGAAAGGTGTAGATCAGCCGTTTGAAGTCAGCAGAAACTATTTTTCTATTATTAAAAATAAATTTAAGCTTACATCAACACTATAGATGAATTCGATGGCCACAGTAGACAAACAATTGTTATCACGATTAACACACCATGTGCGTAATCCTTTCAATGGGATCATTGGGTTCTCCGACTTATTGGCCAATCATTTTGAAAAATTAGGTGATGATGACAAGAAAAGTTACATTCAAATTGTTCATCAACTTTCTAAAAAAGCATTATTACGTAGCGAAAATTTGGCATGGTGGCTTAAGTTGTACACACAAAATATTACACCTGTTCCACAGAATGTAGATTTAGCCGATTTGATTAAAGATGAACTTAGTTATTTTAATAATGAGGTAGAAAAACAGCATTTAGATTTAATGCTTGAGATTAATAACAATGGAATTGTTAAAGCAGATAAGGTGATGCTTCAAAGCATTCTTAAAAACCTTTTACTCAATATTATAGAATTTACTCCTATTGGTGAATATGTGCTTATTAATCTTACAAAGATAAATGAAGGTCATATTCAACTTACTTTAGTTAATGTTTGTGCTGAAACACCATCTGAGGATACCATTAACTTTGTGAATAGTTTAGATATGCCTAGTGTACATAATATGCCCGATCAGCCCGGACTTTGGACGGTAAAAACACTTTGTTCTTTTTTAGAGATTCCAATCTCTATGTCACTAAAATCAAATCAATTAGAAGTTAAATTATCTATTAAACTTTAAATTAGCTAATATAGTTTTTGGTAGATAGTGTTCTTTTGTTAGGTAGTCAGGTAATTGTATTTTTACTGTTCCTAATTAATGCAAACCACAGATTATAAAATTTAAACGTTTTGAAAGCTTGATAAACCTTATATTTTTGCAGGAAATAAAACGCAATGAGATCAATTCAATTTAGAGAAGCTTTGCGCGAAGCATTGAGCGAAGAAATGCGCAAAGACCCTAATATTTTTTTATTGGGTGAAGAAGTGGCCGAATACAATGGCGCTTATAAAGTTAGTCAAGGTATGCTTGATGAATTTGGAGCCAAGAGAATTATAGATACGCCTATCGCAGAATTAGGTTTTGCAGGTATTGGTGTTGGTGCTGCAATGAATGGCTTAAGACCAATTGTTGAGTTTATGACTTTTAACTTTAGTTTAGTAGCAATAGATCAAGTGATTAATGCAGCTGCTAAAATGTACCAAATGAGTGGTGGACAATTTAATATCCCAATGGTATTCCGCGGTCCTACAGGATCCGCAGGGCAATTAGGAGCACAGCACTCACAAGCTTTTGAAAACTGGTATGCAAACTGCCCAGGCTTAAAAGTGGTTGTTCCTTCTAATCCATATGATGCAAAAGGCTTACTAAAATCTGCCATATTAGATAATGATCCAGTTATTTTTATGGAAAGCGAGCAGATGTATGGAGACAAAGGAGAAGTACCTGAGGAGGAATATTATTTGCCAATTGGAAAAGCAGATATCAAACGTGAAGGTACGGATGTAACTATTGTAAGCTTTGGTAAAATTATTAAGGTTGTTTATCAAGCTGCTGAAGAGTTAGCTAAAGATGGAATTAGTGTTGAGGTAATTGACTTACGTACTGTTCGTCCGATAGATTATGATACCGTTGTTGAATCGGTTAAGAAAACCAATCGCTTGGTAGTAGTTGAAGAAGCTTGGCCATTGGCGAGTATTAGTAGTGAAATTACTTATATGGTGCAAAAAAATGCATTTGATTACTTGGATGCACCAATCAGACGTGTTACAACAGAAGACACTCCTTTAGGTTACGCCCCAACTTTTGTGCAGGCTTTTTTACCTAGTGTTGATAAGGTGGTTAAGGCCGTTAAATCGGTAATGTATAGATAACTGAAATAGATGTTAAACAAAAAATCCCCACTGACATAAGTAAGTGGGGATTTTTTATTAATTGATGTTTTAGTGTTTAGTTTAATACTAGTTTCCTAATTCTTTTCAATGGTCCACTGCAATATGTTTGGTGACAATTAATGCACTGATTAATATATGCTGTGTACATTTCTTTTTGTTTTTCTATTGGGGCATTTACCAGTGCTTTATGAGCTTCTTGAAACACACGTGCATTTTCATAAAACTGAGGTTGTAACACATTTGGGTCTGTTGGTTCTACTAAATGAAAACGAATAAATGGAAATTGTTTTGCGTCAATTTTTTCTCCTGCTTCCAATTTATTTTTCATTTCTTGTGCATTATCTGCCATTTGACGCATCATCAAAGCCATTGGTTTATCTTGATTGGGATACTTAGTTGGTTTTGCGCAATCTTCGGAGGTGTCTATACTTCGGTATTTACCGGTCTCTGCTTGTATTTTTAAGCTGTCAATACCTGCTTTTGACTCCGGATTTGTTTGCTGGTTACAAGCAACTAAACCAAGATAAATTGCAATCATAACGGTTATGCCAATATAGTGTTTCATTCCTCAAATGTTATTGTAAGATTACACCACTTGCCTCAAATACCAACTCTTTTTTAGGAGCTGTTATTGCAGCAATCTCTGCTTCACCTTGTCCATCATCTTTAGCATATTCTTTTAAATCGGCTATTGATGTTTCTTCTACTTTAGCTAAACCCAAAACAGTAGCTGTTTTGCCATTACAATCTTTGGGTACAAAAAATCCATAATCTTTAAATGTAACACGCATGGTTGTTCCGTCTGCGGCTTTTAATTCCATCCAGCAACCTTTTTTCTGGCAAACGGCTTCAACAGGAGCAGTAACTTTTATCGCAAGTTCTTTTTTGTCGCCCATTAAAGTTTTCATTTCTTCTATGGTAATTGCGCTATCAACTGTTATTGGATCACCAAAATTTTCTGTTTTCGTAGCAGTTTGTTCAGTAGCAGTGCTGTCGGTTTGAGAGCTTGTTTGATTGTTGCTTTGTCCGCATGCAAACGCAAGAGAGGCTAACGCTAAATAAAATACTTTTTTCATTTTGTAACGATGATTAGATTGTTTGATGCAAAAGTAATTCGTTTATACTCATAATTTAAACTTAAATTAGATAAATTCTTTAAGTTTAAATTTGTGTAGTTATAATAATGTGTATATTTGCCACCCGTAATTGGTATTGTGGCCGAGAGGCTAGGCTCAGCTCTGCAAAAGCTGCTACAGCGGTTCGAATCCGCTCAATACCTCTAAAGCCCTTCTTTTTTGAAGGGCTTTTTTATTGTCTCTACTTTAAAAATAAAGGCATAAAAAAAGCCGCCTGAGGCGGCTTTAAAATGATTTAAGTATTACTCAGATTTAGTGAATGACTTTGAAACGGGTGTTCCATTATCATTAAATCTAATAAAATAAAGCCCTTTTTCTAAATCACTAATATTTAAAGATGTTTCGTTACTAATGTGAGTAAACGATTTTACTTTTGCACCCAATACATTATAAACAGTTACATCAATTGCCTTTGTAGTTGGATATTTAAAAGTAATCGCATCTTTTGCAGGGTTAGGGAAGAAACTCACTTCATTTTGTTTTTTTGCATTATTCAATCCTGTAGCCCATCCTTTGGCTTGCAACTCAATTGTGTCAGCATTGTGAGA
>JBFYQC010000235.1:0-20690 GCA_041302975.1 Bacteroidota bacterium | reverse complement strand
GTAGAAATAGCCGATTTATCAAATATTAAATTTTATTTACCATATGATAGATTTTTTGCCAAACAGGTGTTGTTTGAAAATGGGGCTAAGGGTAATAATTGTAGATTTTTTATTGGTGGGGCTAAGTGGGGAAAGCAAGATTGGGTGGGTTGTTATATCCTAAAGGAACAAAATCCAATAATTTTTTAAGTGAGTATACAAAACAATTTAACTCGATAGAAATGAATGCGATGTATTATGGCTTACCTTCCTTGAATACGATCGATAATTGGAGAGGCGTTGTTGGGAGTGATTTCAAGTTTTGTCCAAAATTTACCGAGGATATTACACATAAAAAAAGATTAAAGAATTGCAAACGCGAGCTAGATGCTTTTGCTTCAATTTTGAAAGCTTTTGGGAGTAATTTAGGTTCTGTTTTTTTGCCACTACACCCATTAATGGGAGTAACGGAAGAGTATGTTATTCATGATTTTATCGAAATGTTGCCTAAGGACATTAATCTTTTCTTGGAGTTAAGATCAGAAACTTGGTTTGAGGGTGCTGCTTATTTTCCCTTTTTTGACTACTTAAAGAACAGAGGTATTGGGGTTGTGATTACGGATACTGCGGGCAGAAGGGATTGTGTTCATATGGAATTAACCAATAAACGTACATTCATTAGGTTTGTTGGAAACAACTTACATGAGAGTGACTATGTCCGTATTGACAGTTGGGTTGAGAGCATAGGAATTTGGATACAAGGAGGTTTAGAAGAGCTATACTTTTTTATGCATCAGAAGGATGAGAAAAACACTCCAATTCTGTTGGATTATCTTATTAGGAGATTAAACAGTAATTATGATTTTGGTATTAAGCCTCCAAGATTATATAATGAGAATGAATCGAAATTGACGTTATTCTAAATTGTGGAATGCATCAGAATACCCCTTGAAGTAAGGTGATTGAAGTACTTTGAAGGTGGTTCGATTCGACCTTATAGTTGTGTTGAATTTTAGTTGGTCTTTATCTACAAGGAAGGTAGCTTGATGCGTTCCTGCAGGCAGATTTATCCGGGTATAATTAATAGTATTAGGGAGGGTTTGCCAGTTGCGGGTATCGGCTTGCTCCGAAATTGCATTAACAACGCTTAATGCTGAACCTAATGCATCGTTTTCTTTACGTAATTGTGCCGCTGCAAGTTGTTTTACAGCTAGGCGAAGTAATGCCTCACTCATTTCTTTAAGCATTCTGTCCTGAAGTGATACGTATGCAATTTTGTCTATATTTTGGGCCAAGTATAATGGTTGTTGTAGGTTTAAGCTATCGATAACAATTTTGGCGTTTGCATAAACAGGCTCTCGAGATATGTACTTTGGAAATGCGACTCTGATAACTTTTAAACTATTAATTGATTTACTATCGTTTCCGGCATAAAACGGAAAATTTAAGCCTAAATCTAAATTAACAAAATTAACCCAACCATTTGCCCCCGGAGTAATGGTAAAGTTTACACTCCATTGGTCTTTAATAGGCCCAAATCCATTATTCCAAAAACAAACCAATGAGGTTGTATTTTTTAAATTTTCAAGTGTGATGTGCTTTAGGTTGAATTCGTTTTGGTATTGACGTGCTTCTTCTGAAAAACCAGTGAGTAAGGCCGTTCTTATTAAATCTTCTTTTAATTGTTGAGGTACAGAGGTGTTTAAATTTTTTGCATATTCTTCGTTGTATATTTTATATGCATTGCGATAGGCAATAAAGGCGCTGTTGTAATCTTTCTGTCCATCATATACTATACCAGTTAATAGTTGAACAAAGGCATCGTTTTTATATTTGTTTTTGCCTTTGTAGTAGTCAGTTATTTTATCGAGTTTTAGTTGCATACGTTTGCATTCAACCAATGCCTGATCTAATAAACCTTGTTGCAAGTAATTAAGTGTTGTGTAGTAATGCACCATTACTTTTTCAAAGTTCTCTCCTTCGTAAATTTGAATTGAGGGATTGGTTAAGAATGACGCTGCTTTTAAACCGATGTTTTTTTGATAATCTTCTATAAAGTAATCAGCCTGTTGAAAATACTTATTACTTTCTTCGGGCTGATTATTCATAAATAAAACCGTCCCTTTATTAAGAAAATAAAGGAGTTGGTTTCTTTTTTGTTTTTTGAGTTTTCCTTCGTCTAACTGTTTTGAGGCATATGCATAATCACCCTTATAAATACTCTCCATTAATGCCTGATTTTTTTGATAATAACTGGCACAAGCAGATAGTAAAAGAATAGCAAAAACTGTTATTGGGTAACGAAGATGACGCATATGGTTAGAGTATCGAGAGATTAGTTACGAATAGCTTTTTTAATTTTTTTGTCGCCAATCCAAACTTTCTCGTTGGTCTCAAGGTCTGTTAACTCAAGATCAATTTGATAGTATACTGTTTTTTGGTTTTTATACTGATCAACAATTGAACTAATAACTCCATTAATCATGAAATCAGCTCCTTTCTCGCGCCCCCATTTTTTCTTACTTTCTTCACTAGAAAAGGTTTGTTGATCGTTACGTTCTTCGCGCAATTGATTTCTCTCGTCACCGGATTGAACAATAGATACTGTACCTGAATTAATGCAAGCCTTTTCGAGATCTTTAATAAAGGTGATCGGATCAATTTGTTCTGAAGATTTATTTTTGATACTACCAACAATAAGAACAGGCTTACGTGAATATTTTTGTTCGAAATTTGATCTCCAAGCTCCTGTTAAAATTTGGGTAATCATTTCATTAGCAACTAATCTTGAGTCGCTGTCATTCCATCGTCCGCTTAGATCTGTTTGTTGGCTTGGGTCGATGCGTGTTACTTTACGGTTGGCACAGGCTGTTGAAAATAGTAAACCTGCGACAAGTGGTACTGCGATTAAAATACGTTTCATAATTTGATTTTTTTAATTGGTATGCAAATGCTGTTCCAAAATAATAAACTTTATTTAATAAACGACAAAGGGGAGCATAAGCTCCCCTATTGTAATGAATTAAATTATTGAAATGTGTATTATTCAACAATCAACACCCCTTGCATTTTCATCCAATGTCCAGGATAAGTGCAGATGTAAGCATACGTACCAGCTTCTGTGGGAGCAGTAAACTCGACAGTTACTGTTGCACCTGGAGCAGCAACCGCTGAACCTGCGATTATGTTGGCATTTTGTGGGTTAAAATAGTTTTGATCTTTTAGGTTGATACCTTCTGTTGCGACTTCTTTTTCAGAACCTTGTTTTACAAAAACGATGTTGTGTAACATAGAAGCATCAGTACCCTGATTGGTTAAGTTAACTTTTACAGTTGAGCCTGCTGTTACCTTGATTTCTTTGGTGTCGAAAGCCATATCTGCCATGGTATTACCAACAGCATTTACGGTAAATTCAACTGTTTTTGGCGCTTCTGAAGGTGCAGCAGTTTCAGTAGAAGCAGCAGTTGTTTCACTTGTTTTGTTTGAGTTTGAATCTCCGCAAGCGTAAATTAGTGCTAATGCCATAGAGGCGATAATAATTTTTTTCATTGTGTTTTATTTTTTAAGTATTGATTTAATATATGAACAGTCAAAGGATTATTAAAGTTTATGGTTTCTTAAATATCCCTTGTAGTTTTTTCTTTGCTTCCGCTTCTGCTTGTTTCTTTAATCGTTCTTTCTCCTCAGCGGCTTTAGCTTCCGCTTCTTTCTTTATGCGGTCAGCTTCCGCTTGTGCTTTCTGTTTTGTTTTGTCGGCTTCTGTCCTAATTTTTGCCTCTGTTTCTTTCTTTATTCTTTCGGCTTCCGCTTTTGCCTTTTCGGCTTCGGCACGTGCTTTATCTTCCAATAATTTTTTCTGTCTGGCTAATTCGTCTGCTGCTTGATCTTTTAATGAATTCGCTTGTTGTTTTCCTATATCGGCCAAGTTTGTGGATACTTTAGGATTTGAAAACGTACCCCCAATGCCCAAGGCTACATTTATGTTTTCATCCATTTTTATATTTGATCCGGCTTTGTTGTTTAACGATGCCAAGACTGTTTCTAATGCGCTATTAACAGCACCAAGCTCAGCTCTTTTAATACCTATTAATCCTTTATAGTCTATTGACTGGTCTAGACCGGTTGATCCTGCGAGGTTCATCTTTTTTCCGGCAATATTTACATCGAATGGTTCTGTGTATATGCGTCCGTTTTCTATTTTAAATGCAATGTTTACATTTTTTAATCCTACACTTTTGTATTTATCGTTTTTAAGTGCCTCTGCTATTTTATTAAATAGTTTTACGTCTTTAATTTCTGCATTTGGTATATTTAAATTTCCGGTTGCAAATAAACTAGAGTAGATAGGGTTTAAGTGATTATCCAGAGTTGTATTTAAAGATAAATTAGTTGAAAACGTACCATACATATTCTCGGCAATAGGTGCTAATTTTTTTACCGTGTTAAATGTTTTAAATGCTTTTTGGAAATCTAAGTTTGTGATACCAAAATCGATGTTTGTTGTTGGTTTGTTAGGATTGGTTGTTTCATAAAAACCATTCATTTTTATTGAAGCCCCCAATGTGTTTAGCGCAACATTGTTAAATGATAGCTTTTGATTTTGAACAACAAGAGAGCCGCCAAAATTGGTTATATCTATGTTTGAATACAACAATTGTTTTATGTTGCTGTTGAATACAAAATTAATATTAGCAGGAATTTCAGGAGCCACTATTGATGTGGTGTCTTCTACTGCTGGTGTTGTTCCTTCTGGTTCTGAAGAGATGAATTGATTTGCATCAATCAAGTTTGCACTCAAATTTAATTTACCGTTTAATACTCCATTACTAAACATATACGGGAAGAAGTTTGATATTTCACCATTCATTTTTACATCGCTTTTGCCGATTTTAGCATCGAATGCTTTTAACGCAACTATTTTTGGTGAAAAATCTAAATGTGCCTGATTAAGGTTAAAACCTTGTGACAGATCTTTTGATTTGAATACAATGTTTTGTACTAATATTTCACCATTGGCATTAAATGCTTCATAGTTTTGTTTTTCAATGTCTGATACTTTACCTACAGCTGTGACATCAGCAGTAATTGTTCCAGCGATACTCATTCCATCTTCCAATGGTGTTATTTTACTTACGTTTGATAAATTTAGTTTACCTTTTAACCAAGAATCAATGAGAGGATCTTGCATAATATTTTTTGCTATCAGTTTTGCATCAAATGCATCTCCTGCAACATCTACGTGAAATTTGCTTAAATCAACAACTGTATTATCTAAGTTGCCATCACTGTTGGTAACAGCTAATTTAATTTGAATATCCTTTACAGCAACAGGCAGGCTTGGGTATTGAAACATGGCATCATCCACTATTAGATTAAATGCAAATGCAGGAAGTGTTTTTTCGTTGTAGGTGCCTTTTGCAAATCCATTAAAAGCTAGCGTTCCGGCTGTTTTTACATCAGCAAAATTTTGTGTGTAGGCACCGGGTACTAAAGACAAGAAGCTTTTGAATGATGCTTTTTCAGCACCATATTTCAAATCCATTTTAATATCATCGTTTAACATTTGAACAAATCCGTCAAAGTTAAAAGTGAGTTCGTTTAATGAGATTGAATTTTCTTTAAATGTATATTTTGACTCTGGCATGTTCATGCCTAAATCAATTTTAATGTTGGTATTAACTTTGTTTAGGTATTTAACCCCGCCATAAGCCATATCAAACTGTTTAATGTTTGACAAAATGTTTAAGTCGAAAACATCTTGGGTAAAGTCACCGGTCATATCATAATCCATCCCTAATAAATGCGTGTATACACCCAATACCTTGTCGTTATATATGATGTTGGCGTTATTAATTTCAAGTTTTTTAAGACTAAGGTTGAATTTAGTTTGAGCAGTATCTGAGCTAGGAGTTTCTGTAGAATCTGATTTAGCGATATCCCAATTTGCTTTTCCATTGGCCATTACTAAAGCGTTTACGGTTGGCGATTCCACTAAGATTTTTCTTACGGTAATTTGTTCTCCTTTAATGACGCTTATCACATCAACAGTAGCTTCAAGCTTGCTCCAGGCAATTAATGTGTCGCCTTCAAATTCATTAATTCCAACAACACTTAAATCTTTTATACCAACTGTTAAGTTTGGAAAGTTCTTAATTAGACTTAGCGTAATATCATTATTGAAATTTACAGTTGCATTTATGTTTTGATTGGCTTGTTGTTTTACCAACTCAACCAATTTATCTTTAAACAAAAATGGAATAATAATTAATGCTGCGAATAAAAGACTGATAATAACGGAAATGGATATGAGTAGTTTTTTCATGATTTATTTGGAAGAAATACTTTTTAGCAAAGTTAACAAAGTATCGGAAGTAAAGGGCTTATTTATAAATTGTTTAATACTGGGAAATTTTTGAGCCCTAATTCTGTCTAAGTCGTTGGATGAAGATGTCAGGTATGCGCAAATATAATTTTGTTTCACATCATCACTTAAAGTCTCAAATGCCTCCATAAATTGAAATCCATTCATTATTGGCATTTGAATGTCAATGAGAACTATAGTGGTGTATTCTGATTTATACGATAAAATAAACTCGAGTGCTTGGTTGGCGCTTAAAAACTGATGAATATCAGATACTGGCGTCCGTGTCATTTCAATTGCTTTTGTAGCGACTAATAAGTCTATTTTATTATCGTCAATAATTATGTAGTTATTCACGGCTTTATTATTTTGATGGTAATTTAACTTTAAAAATACTGCCTTCTTTAATTTTTGATTCAACTTCAATCGTTCCACCTAAGGTACTCACAATTTCTTTCACGTTATATAAACCGAATCCACTTCCGCCAACTTCAGAGGTAGCTCTGAAGAATAGGTTGAAAATATTTTTCAAGTATTGCTCCTCAATGCCCATACCATTATCTTTAACAAGTATTTCCATGTATTCCCCCTCTATAACGATTTTAATATCAACTCTTTTGTGTATTTCTTCTTTGCGCTGATATTTTAAAGCGTTTGAAATTAGATTATTGATAACAACTTTTAGTTTGGTTACATCGGTACTGAACAAAGGACTATTACTGTTAATGTCAAAGTTTATTTCTATTTTTTCTTGTAAACATTTTAACTTATGTAATGCAAGCATCTCTTCTCTTATCTCTTCCAATGAAACTTTTTCAATTCTCAGGTGACCTCTATTGTTTTTGTAATAAATATGCATATTTTCTATGAAATCACTAAGTTGTCCTGATGCCTTTTCGATTAGGTCGAGCATAGTTAACACATGTTTCTCGTTTTTATCTTCAGTTTGATTAACAATATTCATAGCGCCCATAATACTCATTAGCGGGCCTTTTAAGTCGTGAGAAACACTGTACGCAAAATTATCTAACTCTTTATATGCTAATGTCAGTTCGTTTATTTTATCTTCTAATTGGTTACTTTGCGTATAATATCGGTATGCTTCCTCAATAGAGCTTCTTATTTCTGCTTCATTCCAAGGTTTATTGATGTATCTAAAAACATGACCAAGATTTATAGCCTTTATAACAGACTCTATATCAGTATAACCTGTAACCAATATACGTATAGGTTTAGGATGTTTTTTAATTATTGACGAAAAAAATTCAACACCTGTTTTGACAGGCATACGTTGATCGCAGAGGATTAATTCAGCATCATTGTTATCAAGCCATTCTTCTGCCTCGTGCGCAGATGATGAGGTGTATATTTCGTAATCAAACCTAAAGGCTGCTTTAAAAGCGTGAAGGTTGTTAACTTCATCATCAATAAATAAAATTTTTATTTTTTTACTATTCATCGCTATGTTTAAGTGGAATGGTAATTATAAATGCTGTTCCTTCTCCCGGTATGCTCTCTACATTTAAACTTCCATTGTGTTTTTTCACCGTATTATATGTAATGGATAAGCCAAGTCCAGTTCCTTCTCCAACAGGTTTTGTCGTAAAAAATGGTTCAAATAGCTTATTTTTAATTTCATCAGTTATTCCTGTTCCATTGTCTCTAACTGTAATTATTACGTTTTTCTCAGCTTGTTCAGTTTTAATAACAAGTAAACCGCCATCTTCCTCTTTAAACTTTTGTTTGATGGCATAGATTGCATTAGAAATTAAGTTTAAAAAAACTTGGTTTAATTTTCCAGGATAGCATTCTACAAATGGTAGCGAGGCATAATCTTTTTCGATTAATATTTTATTGTTCAGTTGATTATTAACAATTATTATAGTGGAATCGAGACCTTCATTTATACTGGCTAATTTTATATCATCTTCATCCACTCTTGAGAAGATACGCAATCCTTTAACAATTTCTGCAGTGCGTGAAGATCCTTCATGAATACCTTTCAACAAAAAACTGATTTCGGTTTTTAGGTAATCAAAATCAATATCTGCTTTAATTTTTTTTACGTTATCGATTGCCTGTTGGTTATTGGCAATTAGTTTTTCTGTTTCTTCTTGAAGCGTATATAGATCTTTAATGTCTCTTTCTAATGGCTTTATGTTTGAAGTAACGAAATTAATCGGGTTGTTAATTTCGTGAGCAATACCAGCAGTAAGTTGCCCTAAAGATGCCATTTTTTCTGATTCAACCAATTGTGTCTGTGCTTGTTTTAAATCATTTAAAGCAACACTCAAATTGTTATTTGTTTCTGTCAACGCTGTTGTACGTTCAACTACTTTTTGTTCTAGGATTAAATTTTGCTCACGAGTAATTCTTTCGTTTTCTTGCGCAGAACTTAATGCTTGAGCTTGTGCATATTCTTTTTCTTTTTTGAGAATATTAATTTTATCAGCTAATGCGAGTGAGATTAATGTTACTTCTATTGAAGAACCGAACAGTAGTATGTAATTTGTAAATGCGTTGTATGGAACTAGTCCGTAATCTTTTAAAACAAAAACGATAACACTTGTTAGGAAAAATGACCAAGCAATTAAAAAAAACTTAGCTGAGCGATTTTTTTTATGAGCCACCATCGCTGCCAAAACCAGCACGGCAAGAGAGCCAACACCTGCATTTATGTTAATAAGTGTATAGCTGAGTTGAAGTTGATTTCCAAAAACTAATAAAACAGCGATTACATCAATTAAAATGAAGAAGCGAATAATCCAATTTAACTTACCCAAGTTCTTTTTAGCTTCGATAAAATGCGCCATGAACATAAGTGTGGTAAGGCCTGAAAGCGCGCCAAAAATATATACGGCATTAACTTTTATATAGTCAAAAGATTTAGGTAAGTATTTATTTATAAAACCATGAAAAGTAAGTTGGGTTAACGCAACAAAAAGTATGTAGAGAATGTAAAGTAAATAATTATAATCTTTTGTATTGATATACAGGAAAAGGTTATAAAGAAACATCACTAACATTATTCCAATATAAAAAAAGACAATTTTATCTCGGGTGCTATTGGATTCAAATATTTCACTTTCAGAGGCAATTGTTACATTAAAAAGCATTTGTTCTTTTGATGCCACTTTTATGTAGGATGTGTCGTTGTTTAATGGAAAGATATAATTTTGATCTTCTATTATTCTTGCTTCAACAGGAGTTGTTTCTTTGATTAAATGGCTATCCTTAGCAGATGTATAGTAAGTTACTTGATCTAGTATTGGATTTGAAATGACCAAATATTTTTTTCCTGAGGTATTGTTTTTATTTCTATGAAAGATAACTTTTACATAGATCGGAAAGTTAATTGTACCTTTATTTACAACGCCATTGGGTAATTTGGTGTTTAAACAATTTTGTTCAATAATATAACCTATTGAGTGATTGTTTGAAGAGTCCGCTCCAATATATAAGTCGAATCGGTTCTCTGCAATTTGTTGTCCTTTAGCTGGGAAAAAAAACGCTATAAGTACAATTAATAAAGCTGATTTATATGAAACTAATCTGATTGGCATTATGTGAGTTGTTGTAGTCTACACTTTGAGACGTGTTAATTGTTTCCTCTAAATTCCATTTATTTAAATTAGGAATATTGGTACTATAATGTATTTCAATTTCTTTTTTTCTAAGTGTTTCTTTCCTAATAACATTAGGATTGTCTCTCAATGTGAATATTGCATCTTTGTCATCATCTGTAGCTTTACTTAATTGATTAACATCTTTTAACACCATAGCTGTTGCTACTAAATCGAGTTTAGGATAATAAAAGGTACCTTCATTACCAACTGATTTCTCATGTTCATAACCAACCAATTCTGCCATACTAACAGTGTAAGGTGCACATAATGCAAACAATGATTGAAGTCCAATTTGCGATGAAATTGCAACAGCTGCTCTTGTTAGAAAGATACTACCTATTCCGTAACCGGCTATTTCCCTTGAGTTCCAAAGGCCACAAATTTCACCAGTACCAAATTTTGCATAATTTTTTATTATGTCGAAAATTTTAGAATCAAGCAAGCCTGTGGCCTCTTCGATTGGTAGCGGTTGTGTTCCACCAGCAACATGAACTCTGGCGCCTCCATATACAAATTTACGGTCTATTGATTCAACTATTAAAACGAATGATGCTGGGTTATACATCCATTCATGTTTTGATGAAGTAACTTTAGTAACGCCTATACTAGTTAACACACGAGTGTGTCCTTCAATAAAAAGCTCACATGATTTGTCGTCATCAATAGCTCTAAATGCTCTTAATCTTACAACAGGTTTTTCTTTATTTAATTCAGACATTAGTTTATTATCAATAATGTGTCTATGTAATATCTACCTGAGTTGGTATGTTGATTTAAAAAAATTCTTCTACAACAATCGGCACAACTGCCTGCACCAATCATAACAGATGATGCAAGTTGAGGCCACGTTGAAATGGTCTTTCCAATTTCACTCATCGATTTTTTAAGCCTATCTGAAGTATTTTCAAATGCCACAATTTTCATGATTAGACTTCGTTTTTGATCAGCTTGCATGTTGTCAACCCGATCCAGCTCATTTTCATTAACAAGTCCATGAAATATGGCTCTGTTAGGCTCTAAATCAAAACGCTCTATGTCAATCATTCCCCTGTCGTTTGTATCCATAACAACAGGTATTCTCATTTGGCGTGCTTTAAGTCGGCTTTTAATTTTTATATCAATACTATCGCAAACTTCAACCAATAAATCAAGGTCGCTAATAAATGATTCAATATTTTCATCGCTTATACCATCATTGTATATTTCTACCTTAATGTATGGATCTATTTCCGCAATTTCTCTTGCTGCAATTATTGTCTTTTTTAATCCTATATTATGAATTCCGCTTCTTAATCTATTTAAATTGCTTAAGTCCAATTCATCAAAATCGGCAAGTTTTATAGAACCACAGATCCGTTCCATTACAAGGGTTAATGCAACAGACTGTCCGACTGAAAGGCCGATTACACCAACTTTTTTTTCTCTTAACAATGCTTGTTCTTCAGGTGTAATCTTTAATAGATTTCTGTTAGTTCTAACGGTTATAAAATCTGCTTCTGGTAAAATATGTATAAGTTTTTTACTCCATGGGTAATAACACCAACTGCCTATTAAATCTGGATTTATTTCATTTAGATAAACATTTATTTCAGCCAAATATTCATCTTCCGTAAGTTTTTTAGATGGTTTTTTAAGCTTTATTAGCTCTTTGATTTGTATCGCTAAAGTATCTAATACTTCTATTTGTGGGTTGACATTCAGTATCTCACGAAACCATCGTTGCTCTTCAATGTTTTCCAATGTTAACAATACTGGTTTATGTGTTAATGGATTTGATTGGTATACATGTTCGATAAACATGGATAGTTGCGGCATACTATTTTTGTTTTTTAATTATCTTTTACTACTTTCGATTATACAATAATTCTAACAAATAATATAATTATTTTAACAATCTGTAATTTATCTTACAACTAGTGACACTTTCAAGCAATAAAATAAAAATTATATATGTTGATGATGAGGAGAATAATCTTATCTCATTTAAAGCAACATTCAGGACTAAATACAACGTATTAACAGCTATAAGTGCTGCTGATGCCATTATATTGTTGAAAGATAATATTGATGTTGCAATAATAATAACTGATCAGCGTATGCCAAATATGACTGGGGTTGAGTTTCTGCATTCAATTATTGAAGAATACCCTTTACCTATGCGTATTTTATTAACAGGTTACACTGATATCAATGCACTTATAGAGGCTGTAAATTTGGGTAAAATCCATCATTATCTGAGTAAACCTTGGAACGAAGATGAATTAGATAAATGTATTCAAGATTCTTTTGAACAATACAAAAAGCGTATTAATGAAATCGATTTAAACGATAAACTAATGAGAACTAATGATCAGCTTGAGTTTTTGTTGAGACAAAAATTACTTTCTTAATTATTTTAGCCAAACTTCTGTAGCACCACCTCCATATAACAAGCTGCTAGCATCTGTATATTTCTCAACTATATTTTTTTGGGTAGACAAGTAGTTTTTGATTTTATTTTTCAAGAAATGATTACCAACACCGTGTATGAATGTGATACTTTTCATTTTATGAACGTGTGCCATTTCCAAAGATTGTACAAATGCATTTATCTGAATGTCTAATATCTCTTGAGCACCAAGTGAATTTGCTTTTTCAACAAGATTTTCTGCATGTAGATCAATGACTTGATTTGGTTTGTCCTTCAGGTTAATCACTTTTTGGGCTGATGAAGATATAGTAAAATCCTTTTCCTGTAGTTTTTTTAATGATTGTGATGTTACATCACTATCTAACCTGATGGTGTATGCTTGTTTACCCAAAAAGTAACATTGTTTAAACGAAGCATGAAACTCTTTGGCATTTAGTTTTACTTTTTTAATAATGCTGGATGTTAATTTGTATTCCTCATTTATAGGAGTGATTACAAATGTAAACTCTGGCCATTTATTAAATTGTTCTAAACTAAAAGTACCTAATGTTGAATTACTTTCCAATTCAACATTAATTTTGTGTTTTAATTGTTGGTTTTCATAGACAGCAACCATTAACCAATCGGCTTCACTGTTATGAATTTTAAGGTCAAGCTTATCATCATTTATGCTGTCAAAAGCAATATGAATACCATGATGAACTTTAACAAATTTGGGTTTTACGGTTATTGATTTATCTTCTTCCTGTTTTGGCTTATTAAGTATATCATTTATTTTTACTACTTCACTTAACAAAACCGGAATTTCAAAATCATCTTCAATCGTTACACCAGCCGTATTACCTTTAATGCTGGTAACTACACCTTGCATATCCTCGTTAACAAACCTTACCTTATCACCTAACTTAATCATTGTTGTTTATTTAATTGCCGAGCGCAGTATTTCCTTCAGTTTTTCAGCCATTTCGGCTAAGTATTTTTCACTAATGTCTTTGATGTTATTTTCACCGCCTGCATCTAATATCAATGTTTCCGCAAGTACTAATTTCCCTTTATTGTCCCACAAATTATAATGCATTACATATGTGCGTTTGTAATCCTGTTTCATCCACTCAATGGTGTTTTTGTTTGATGTGTTAATTTCAAACTGTGTAATGTAAAGTATAAAATCGTGTTTGTGTTTTTCATATAAATCAGATTGTAAGTTTGGATCTTGTATTTCACCAACCATGGTGGCCGAATCGTTTACATAGAAGCTCTGTTTTTTATTTTTTTTACGAAATAAATTACTGCTAAAAATGCGTTTGTTTTTACTGATGGCATTGCTGGTATAATATTGTGATGCCGCGTATACACGTTTCAAATCTTCCTCGCCATTTAAACTGGTTGCCGATAACAAACTTACTGCATCAAAAGCCGCTGATACTTGGTGGTAAACATTAGACTCTAATTTAGCACGCATTTGGTTGCGCAATTTAGGTTCGTCAAGTCTACTGAAGCGCGCTAGGTCAGCATCAGCATCGCTAAAATACATCATGCTAGGGTAGGGCACTACCAATATTTTTTTGTTTGATTTGGTGGTGTCTGATTGCGCAAACACACCAATTCCACAAACTATGATGAATATAAATGAAAGAAGTTTTTTCATGATTATTTTATGAATAAGCCAATAATGTCGTTACCAAAAATAAGCACCATTAGTGTTAGTAAAATTACCATTCCGATAGTTTGAATCCGCTCCATAGCTTTTGTACTAATTGGTTTTCCCGTAAGCATTTCAATTAATAACAATACTACGTGTCCACCATCCAATGCTGGTATTGGAAGAATATTCATAAATGCTAAACCTAAAGATATTAAAGCAGTGAATAGCCAAAATCTACTCCAAATCCATTCTCCACCATAAAATTTAGCAATGCCAATAGGGCCTTGTACGGCTTTATTTGCAGGTATATCACCACTAAAAATCTTACCCCAACCTTTAACCTGCACACTGATGGTTTCAACCGCTTTATCCATTCCTTTAGGAAACGATTCAAAGAAACCAAATTTCAGTGAGTCGTATTCTATTCCCATCGGGTTTGGTGCAACTCCAATTTTACCATCTGAGGTAATATCAATTGGCATAACCAAGGTGTCGTTGCCGCGCAGTACTGAAAGTTGTGCTTGTTTGCCAGATTCATTTTTTAAGGCCTCCTGCAGTTGGTCAAAAAATATGACTGGATTTGAATTTACAGCAAGCAATATATCTCCTTTTTTTACACCTGCTTTTTCTGCTGGAAATCCGCTCACTGTTTCTTCCACATTGTAGGTAAAACGCGGGGCTAAAAACTCAGCTTTTTTTGACGAAGTAAACTTGCGGGTAAAATCTTTTGATAATGTTATTTGTGTATCTACACCATTACGTTCAATAGTATACACTGTTACATCAGCTAATAACTCATCACTGCTTAATGCATTTTCAAAATACTTAATTTCTTTACCATTAACCGACTTTAATTTGTCACCAGTTTTAAAGCCTGATTCTTGCGCTAAATCTGAGGCAACAACTCCATATTGTAAAGAACTGTTTACTGTATACTTCTCGCCATAGGTATATGATATCATAGCAAAAATAATGATGCCGGTAATTACATTCATGACTACGCCACCAATCATAACGATTAACCTTTGCCAAGCTGGTTTACTTCTAAACTCCCATGATTCAGCTGGCTTACTCATTTGTTCCGTATCCATACTTTCATCAATCATACCAGCTATTTTAACGTAACCGCCAAGTGGCAACCAACCAATACCATATTCAGTTTCACCAATTTTAATGCTAAATAGCTTTTTGCCCCAGGCATCAAAAAACAAATAAAATTTTTCTACTTTGATGCCAAATGCCCGTGCAGCCCAAAAGTGTCCAAGCTCATGTAAAATAACCAGTATAGATATGCCCGCAATAAGTTGGGCAGCCATTATTAATCCTTGCATGTATGTTAATGTATTTTATTATTGTTTGTTTGAAATATCGAGGTGCGAAAATAAGCTATTCAATTCACAGATTTCAGTAAAGTTTGCACCATTTTAAGTGCTTACATTTAAACCAATGAAGCCGCCAATTTTCGGGTCTCAGCATCCGTATCGATATAATCCTGCAAGTTTGGTTTCTGAATAAACTTTACTTTTTGCATGCACTTTTCGTTTAATTCGGCAATTTGAAGAAACTTGATTTTGTCTTTTAAAAATGCATCAACTGCAATTTCGTTGGCTGCGTTTAAAATGCAAGCCATGTTACCGCCTTTATCCATTGCATCATATGCTAAAGCCAAATTACGGAAAGTTTCTTTATCTGGTTCTTCAAAAGTTAGGGTGTTGATTTCTTTGAAACTCATGCGCTTAAAATTGGTATTAATACGCTCTGGGAAAAAGAAGGCATAATGAATTGGAAGTTTCATATCAGGCAAACCCATTTGTGCTTTTATACTGCCATCATTGAACTCAACCATGCTATGGATAATACTTTGGGGATGCACTACAGCCTCAATTTGTGAACTTTTTACACCAAATAACCACTTGGCTTCAATCACTTCAAGCCCTTTGTTCATAAGTGTTGCAGAGTCGATGGTGATTTTCGCACCCATGCTCCAATTTGGATGTTTTAACGCTTGTGCTTTGGTTACCTCTGCCAAATCGCTACGCTTTTTACCACGAAAAGGCCCACCGCTTGCTGTTAAAATTATCTTGTCTATGGTATTTAAATCTTCACCAACTAAACATTGAAAAATAGCAGAATGTTCAGAATCAACAGGGATTAAACTAACACTGTTTTCTTCGCACATTTCAGTGATTAATTCGCCTGCAACAACCAACGTTTCTTTGTTAGCTAAGGCAATTCTTTTTTTGTTTTGAATAGCCTTGATGGTGGGCAACAAACCGCTGTAACCCACCATTGCTGTGAGCACGGTATCGGCTGATGTAATTTCCATGACATCAGCAATTGATTTATTACCCGCAAATACTTTTATGTCATCATTGGCCAATGCTTCTTTTACTTGCAGGTATTTACTTTCATCTGCAATTACAACATGGTTGGGGTTAAATTCTTTGGCTTGAGCAATTAATAAATCAGCATTACTATTTGCAGTTAATACTTCAATTTGTATGCGGTCTTTTTGTTCACGGGCAATTTCTAATGCCTGTGTTCCAATAGATCCGGTGCTGCCTAAAATGGCTATTTTCTTGATGTCGTTCATGTGTTCGTTTTTTTATGAGGTAAGTTTGTCTGCAATTTTTCTGTCGTTGCTCAAGCGAGGTACTTTATTTTGACCGCCCAATTTACCTTCACTTTTCATATAATTAATAAACGCATTTTGTGGCAAAGCATGCATCACTAATAGTTTTAATATATTACCAGTAATTAAATCTTTATAGTAAATGTTTTTTTGTTGCAGGGCTTCATCAACCTCCAATGTAAATTGCTCCATGTTTTCAGGCTGTTTCCCAAATTCAACAAACCATTCGTGGTATGGTAAGCCACCTTCTTTGGGGTTAACATTTGGTGCAACAGTAAACTCTGTTACTTCGGCTTGATGTCTTTTAGCAACACTCATTAAGGCATATTCAACCTCCTCGCCAATAACGTGTTCTCCAAATGCCGAAATGTAATGTTTAATACGTCCGGTGACCAAAATACGGTAAGGGTTTTTCGAGATGAATTTTACCGTATCACCAATGTTATAACCAAACAAGCCAGCATTGGTGTTTAGTATGATGGCATAGTTTTTATTCAACTCTACATCTTTTAAACTAAATCGAGTTGGGTTATCATTAAAAAATTCATCACTTGGAATAAATTCGTAAAACATGCCATTGTTGGTTAGCAATAGTAAACCTTTTTCGGTTTGCGAATCTTGGTAAGCGATAAATCCTTCACTTGCCGGATAAGTTTCTATGGTATCAATTTTTCTTCCAATGCTCTGTTCAATTTTTGCCCGGTATGGCTCAAAGTTTACTCCACCGTATACAAATAAGTTAAAGTTAGGAAACAAGTCCTTCATTTTTTTGCCACCGCTACGTTCACTCAATTTATCAAAATACATTTGCACCCAAGGAGGAATTCCGCTAATTAAGGTCATGTCTTGATTAATTGTTTCATCTACAACTGCCTCTACTTTAGTTTCCCAGTCTTCAATACAATTGGTTTGATGTGATGGCATTTGATTTTTGCGTAAATATTGTGGCACGTGGTGATTTACAATTCCACTTAAACGTCCTGTATAAACACCATTTTTTTTATCTAAAGTTGGGCTACCTGATAAAAAAATAAGTTTGCCATCAACAAAACTTGCATTACCTGTTTGTGCTATGTAACACAACAATGCATTACGTGCCGAGTTGATGTGGTAAGGGATAGACTCTTTGGTAATTGGAATGTACTTTACTCCTGATGTTGTTCCACTTGTTTTGGCAAAGTACAATGGTTGTCCAGGCCATAACACATTTTTTTCACCAGCCACCATACTGTCAAAGTATGGTTTTAAACCTTCATAGTCTTTAACAGGAACAGCATTTTTGTAATCCTCGTATGATTTTATACCAGCAAAATTGTGGTCTTTACCAAACTTGGTTTGAGCAGCAGTTGTAATTAAATTAATTAAGATTTGCTCTTGCGTGTTGAGTGCATTTGCAGCATCTTTTTTTACCTTACCAGCAATATATTTTGCAAAAGGTTTTGCTATAATCGATTTGATTCCCATGTTAATTTAAGTCCTTTGACATCCTTGTTTTACTTGGTGCAACAAAAAAGTCTTTAGGATATTTTTTAAAATATATCCAGGTCCATTTTAGTAAAGTTAAAAATTGATTTACTTTAACTTTTCGCGAACGAGCGGCTACAAAAATAGCTAGTCCGAAACTGATTAAAAAATTAAAGACACCAATGCCCAATACACCACCTAAACAAGTTAACGCATACTGCCATTGTACCTTTTCTAATAAAGTAAACAATGCAATGGCATAATTGCCAGACGAAATGGTGATGTGTCTAATATCAAACGGAAGTCCGAAAATAAAGCCAAGAAATCCGGCAGTACCTAAAAAGAACCCTAAACAAATATTACCGATGAGCGAACCTAAGTTGTGCTCCACATAGT
This sequence comes from Bacteroidota bacterium, assembly GCA_041302975.1. Lineage (GTDB taxonomy): Bacteria > Bacteroidota > Bacteroidia > UKL13-3 > UKL13-3 > UBA6183. The sequence goes on along the minus strand of JBFYQC010000235.1, from coordinate 2,177 downwards.
TTGTTAAAGCCAATAAAATACGCTTTGGTAAGATTTTTTGTAAGATTGGATGATGTCTTAATCGTGACGGAATTTTGCTGTAAATAACTTTATTGTCATAATAACCAGAAATGATTCCTGAAACGAATAAAAATACTCCGGTAATGCATGCATAAAACCAAGTTGGATTTAAAAAGGGGTGTACATCGTGCAACATTTTGTTTGCTTCATTTTCACTTACAATACCTGTTCCATGGATGTATTTCCACAGCCATGCAATAGCAAACGACAAGGGGAAAACAACCATTAAGTTTCCTGCAAAAGAAATAAGCTGACTGCGCGATACTTTACCAATCATCAATGCTAATCCTTTTATGGATTCCACATCGTTTTGTGTGGTATTGGTATCTAAAGCATGCGCAATTTTCGAAGCCGTCATTGCAGGCTGTTTGGTGGCTAATGTGGCATGTGTAATTTGTATCCCCACAAATCCTGCTGCGTAGTTTAAACTATAAGCAAATGCTTGCCAAAAAGGAGCAAATTGTAAATGATGTAACAATATTTTTATCACAGTCATTAAAGAGGCAAATACACCTCCACCGCATGATGAGCTGAACATTTTTCTTAAATCAGATTTGGTTTCTGCAATGTAATGTTCACCTGTTTTACTTTCGTGCTCGGTTATTTGGTGTGCAAGTAAATAAGTAGTATCGTTTAGTTGCTGTTTAATGCTGTTTTTATTTAGCTCGTTTTGTAAAAGTTGATGCACCAATTTAGCTAGGTTAAGTGCGGACAATTTTGGTGTAAGGTAAATATCAAACAACAATTGTAACCGTTCTATTTGTTGCGAAATGCGGTGTAAAGAATATGATAATTGTAAACTGATACCTTGGTGGTATGCATTCTTTTTTAATGTTTGTATGTCGTTTAACGATTCATCAAGCAGTTGTTTGATGTGGGCTACCAAATGCGGGTTAAACTGTATGCCTAAAGTGTATTGTGCAATTAAACCATGTATCTCTTTGTTTTGTTTGATGAAAGACTGAAGTGTTTTGTTATACTTAAATTTTTGTATAAACTCACTTTCAATCGCAGTGGCTGTAATACGGTATGATAAAATTTCAATGGCATCAATCAACTCGTTTTTTAAGTAGTTTTGATTAAAGTCTACTGCAATTTCTAAAGCATCAAATAATTCGGTTAGTTGTAGTTGACTTAACGGTGTTTGTTTAAAAACATTGGTTAAGGTTTGATGAAAAGCAGCATTGTTTTTATCTTCGGGTAAAATACTGTGTTTGATTTTTCGAATTATTTCTGAAGTAAATCCGGTACGACTTGAAATCCCCGATTCTACCAAGGCATAAGTTAAATCCTTGTGGTAAAACACTTTTTGAATGTGAAGCCTTAAAGTTTCTTTTGTTTTATTATCTGTTCTTATGTTACTAATCAGTGCATCAAATGCGGCTTGACTGTTTTTAATTTCGAGCGCAAGTTGTTTTAACAACTCCGGGTGTTTAGATTGATGTTGTTGAATTTTTTCAAGTATTTGCGTTGTGCTCATCGAGCGAAATATAATAAAAAAGGGCGACTAGCGCCCTTTTTTATTAGTAGTTAGATATAATTTTTTCTTTCGGATATTTTACGTCAAAACTAAACTTTAAGGTATGCGATTTTTCTCCTTCAAGTGTAATCGTCCATTTTAACTTTCCAGTGGTTTCATCATACTCTGCACCGCCATTATTTAACAATTTAACTTCAATTTCTTTATCGGTGCTTATCGGAATTTGGTCTTCAACCACTATTGTAATTGAATCTTTACGTGTATTGCGTATACTAATCTCCCATGTACTTAACTCTTTTTTACTTCCACCGGCAAACGATTTACTGCTAAAGTCTTTTAGTAAATTTCGCTGTATTTGTATGCGTTTATCCTTTCCTAATGAAAGCAACAAGGAATCACTTGAAGTGCCATTTATGTAAGTTTTTCCGGTAAATGTACCATCAAAATAAACATTGGCTTCGCCACTAATTTGGTTCACCAAATCGTTGCCCGAAACTTTAGCTGTTACATAAGCAGTTTTATCTAGTTTAGGCACGGTACCGTATGCATAATGGGCATCTAAATTATTTACCGTTAAATCTACTTGGTGCGGGTTATTATCACTCGGTATTGTATATGCTGATGTTACGTTGAACTC
>JBFYQC010000234.1:0-5593 GCA_041302975.1 Bacteroidota bacterium | reverse complement strand
GGGCGCAGAAACAAAGTTTCTGCGCCCGTCTTTTTTAACTAATAATTAATTATTGTTTAACTCCTGTTGTAGTTACTACTAAACCATCTAGTTGTCCTCCAACAAGTTTAAAACTATAAGTAAATCTTTTTGAACTGCTTTCAAATGAAACATGATTAGCTCCTTGGCCTATAATATCAAAAGTCATTTCCGTTGAGTCTGTTTCGTCAAATACCTTTAAAGTTTGAGCTGGTATATTAGCATTGAAATTTGTTCCAGTAGCCGTTACTGTACTTGTTGCAATATTAATTCCATCCTCAGATATACTTAATGTATTGTTAGCTCCTTTGGTAATAATAAAGCTTGTTGAATCTGTATTTGTTTGTCCTCCTATAACGGATGTAAATGTTCCGATGTATGTTCCTACCGATAAATCCCTTGCATCTGTCGTACTTACTGAACTTGAAGAACTATCATCCTTAGAACAACTTGAAATGGTGGCCATTGTTAACCCAGTAACAATTAGTGCCAAAATTGAAAAACGTTTCATAAAAAGCAAGTATAAAAGAAACGTAGAATATACTTTTTGTAATAGGACGTAGTATTACCCATACAATTGCACTTTTAGAAAAATAAATAATACTAAAAAACGCAAAACAACAGGCATTAGCAATAAAAAATCAAATAATACTATTTTATTTACGAAGTAACATCGTCACACTATCAGCCGAAAGCAATTGTGTTGATTTGGCAAACCTAAACTCCACAAAGTTTACCAATGCCGTAAGTTCAGCATCTGTTAATTTGTTATTACTGGGCATTTTTTGCTGATACATTACACCATTTACAACAATCTTTTGGTGCATGCCATTACGAATAATTTGAGGCAACAAATTTCTGTTTTGTACAATGTAATCAGCATTTAATAAAGGAGGAACAATACGTGCTATTCCTTTCCCATCCTGCTGGTGACAATTAACACAATGTGTTTCGTACAATTGCTGTCCGTGCGCCACATGCTGCATGTTTACATTTGGCGCTTCCATACATGCAGCAAAAAACACAATAACGATTAATGTGACAACAACTCTCATTGTTCTTTTAAAAGTATGTCCATATCCACCATCAACTTGTCTACATCAGTTGCTGATGTGCCATCATAAATACCCCTTACGCGTTGTTGTTTATCAACCAAAATAAACCCACCGCTATGAATAAACCCACCTGGTTCGGTGCTATCAACAGCCGCAGATGCGTAATAGCCTTTTTCCGCCAACTCATACACTTGTTTTCTTTCGCCCCATAAAAACATCCACTGCTTGCCATCAGCACCTAAACGGTTGGCGTAATCGCGCAAAAGCGGCAATGTATCGTAATCTGGATCTATGGTGTGCGACAAAATAACAACTTGATTATTCTCTTTAAATTTTTCGTAAACCCTAATCATTTCTTTTTTCATAATAGGGCAAATAGTTGGACAACTCGTAAAGAAAAAATCAGCTACATATATTTTACCTTTTACAGTTTCATTATCCACCAATACACTATCCTGATTTAATAAACTAAACGCGGGTATGGTTTGATAAATGGTATCAACTACCAATTCCCCATCAATTATTTTTTCCTCGGCAACGCGGTTACCTAAAATGGGTAATTTATTTTGGGTTGAAAAATTACAAGACCCTATCAACCCAATTAGTGTTATGGCTTGTATTGAATAGCTAATTTTGTTTCTCATGTTATTGATTTTGTGTAGCTGCTTTTCCATCCGCAATCGATTTTAAAATTAAAGCCCTCAATTTAATTACCTTTTCTTTCTCTTTGTTTATGTAATTTATAGAACTGCTATCATAAGGTTGTGCAGGAGATTCATAACTGCGCATCCAATGCATCATATCTTTATCTGATTTAACTAAATCCTCATGAATTAGGTTTAATTCCTTCCGTTTAACCGTATCCTTTTCAACTTTAATGAGGCTATCAATGGCATCTGTTAAAAAAATAACTTCGCCCATACGTGGCATAACTTCATCATGTATGTCCATTAATTCTTTTTCAAGTGTTTTGATATCTATTTTTTCATCCACAACAGTATTACTACAAGAAAAAACAAATATTAACAAGAAACCCAAAACATAATTTTTCATCGTAACTCAACAATAATCATTATAAAAATAAACGGACGCAAAGTTAACCAAACCATGAATACTAAATCAATGATTTAACACCATGAAAAACACTAATTATTGAGCGCACCTTGTTCAATCCACTTTTTTATGTAATTAACTTTATAGGCATGCAATGGACCAGCAGGTGGCATTCTCCGTAGAGGATCTGGTTTTAACAAACTAGTGTACAATACACTGGTTGTGGGTTGATAAACACTAACTATTTTCATCACACTATCGTATGCACTAAGCTCTACTTTACCAGCTCGCGAACCATTACCATGACAAAATTGAAAATTACAATTGGATACCATTAGCGGTAAAATAGTTTGATTAAATGAAATGATGGTATCCTTCACATCAGATTTAACAAGTGTTATAGTTGCATTAACTTGCCTTGTATTATCAGTAATTGCTAGTATTACTTGGGTTGAATCATTAAGAATACTAGATGGTGCAACATACCAATTACCGGACTTCAAATCGCCAATATTGGGTTGAAACCTAATAACTGCATTTGTAGTTGCATTGGTAATGATAAACTGAATACTATCTCCTGTTTTTAGGTAAACCTGTTTCGGATTAACCAATAGTATGTTTGATGCATCATCAACCGTGTTTTTACAAGCCGACAACAACACCAATAATGCAATACACACATTAAAAATTTTGTTCATTACCAATTAAGCTTCTTTAAATTTATCGTTTATCTTCTTCAAACAACTTAAACACAAACAATTTGTGTAGCACGATTTAGTGTATTGTTTGGTTTCACCTGATAATATAATTTGCGAACACTGACAGTTACTTACATTATATGGATTACACACAAATTTTAGTCCGCACATTTCGCATATTTTTACATCACCATTCATTTAAAATACTGTAATTTTTTGTGTGTAAATTCCTCGGCTATGTTTTACTTGCAAGTAATAAATACCGGGTTCTTCAATGTTTACTGGATTGTTTATGCTTGATGTTTTAACCAACTTACCTAATTGCGTATATACATTTACTGTTGCCTCATTTATACCATCAATACTTACCTTAATGTTTGTTTGAGTTGAAGCCGGATTGGGATACACATTCATTTGATGTTGTTTACTAAATTCTTCTGTTAAACCTACATTACTATTTTGGTGAATAACACCAACGGCATCTAAGTCAAAACCACTTTGCGAAAAAGGAGTAGGCCAAGGATCGTTTACTTTGTTGCCATAACTATCCCGATTTGCGTATTTGTTGGTTACCGAACCAATTACATCAATAATTTTAACGTGGGTAATATTCATCACATCCAATCCCTGTGTATTTTTCAACTCTTCCAAATCAAATGGGGTACCGTAGTTAGCAATATATTTACCTGCTAAATTATTCAACTTAGTGGCATCAATACCCTCATAAGAATCTATTTGTGTAGTGGTATCATTTAAACAGGTTGAAGGAAACCTGAAATAATTTATGCCATCACTGCTTACTTCAACAAATGCCAATTCTAAAAAAGCGGTGCCAGGTTTTAATGTTTGATCTATAAATCCATTTTCAAATATGGCAAAATCAAAACCTGTACCGTTTTTAATTGGCTTTTCAAAAGTGATAACAGCTTCTCCTCCATCTCCCAAACTAACAATACCATTACCTGCCTCACCAGGTATGTATGTTTCATCTCCAACTTGTGCTTTACCCAATGTGGTATCCGACACATCTTGCCAACCTCGGTTAATAATGCCACTTTTAGCCCAAGCAATAAAAGCATTACTATCTTTGTGCATTGCGGTAGTTCCAATAACACCCACTTGTGGTGCAAACTGTGCTTTTGTATGCAGCATTAACAAGAACAACACAAGTGTTGTATATAAAATCTTATTCATCAAAAAAATATAACTGGAAACAATAGATAAACACAAGGCATGCATAGGCATGAAATGTAGTTATCACCTTTATTCCCGAAAGTTTAACCATTAATTTACTTGGCAGGTCTTCTGACTTGTGTAAAATTTTACAAACCTTCCCATGAATTAAACTCACAGTGGCAAAAACAAGTAAAACACTTTAACTACACTTACAGCAGCGGGTACTGTTGCAGATTCTCACTGCATTCCCAATATTGTTTAACTCATGCTAAACAAAAACCAATATGCAAATATAGTATCATGTAAGTGTAATTAATTGCTATTATGGGAAAATTGTAGATAACTAAGTGACATAAATCTTAATTGGGAATTGCAATTTCTGATTGTCAAAGCATACATTTGTTAAGTATTTTTATCAATTGTACATGTCAAAAATCAAATTTAACAACAGTGAGCCAGCCTTTTTTAATGATTTAAAAAAGAGAGTTGACAACTATTTTAATGAGAACAACCTAAAAGCATCGGGTAATTTCAAACTTTACGCCAAAACTATTATTCTTCTTACTACACTTGTAGCAGGCTACATTTGGATGGTTTTCTTCACCCCTGAGTCTATCTTATTGAGCATTTTCATTTGCATGTTAATTGGTGTAAACGTTGCTGCTATCGGATTTAACGTTATGCATGATGGTGCACACGGAAGTTACTCATCACGTAAATGGGTAAACACATTTATGGGATTTAGCTTAAATATCTTAGGTGGCAATGTGTACATATGGAGTCAGAAACATAACATTAACCACCATAGTTACACCAATGTAGAGGGCATGGATGATGATATTGACATCAAACCATACATACGTGTTCATCCTGACCAAGAGAAAAAATGGTACCATCAATTTCAACATTATTATGGTTTGTTTTTATACGGTACAACCTACCTATTTTGGGTTTTCTTTAACGACTTTAACAAATATTTCAGCGGTAAAATAGCAGAACACACAAAAATGCGTAAAATGGATTTACCAGAGCATTTTAACTTTTGGATTTCGAAAGTACTGTACGTGTTCTTTTTTATTATTCTACCGTTTTTCTTCGTGGGTATTATTGCAACCATTGCTGGTTATCTAATTCTAGCGGCATCGGCAGGCATTGTGATCGCTATTGTATTTCAATTGGCACATATTGTTGAAGATACACATTTCGTAGTACCAGAAGGGAGCGACACCAAAATACAAACAGAGTGGGCCAAACACCAAATTAACACCACCGTAAATTTTGCTACACGCAGTAGAAGCATGAGTTGGTTATTGGGTGGATTAAACTTCCAAGTAGAACATCATTTATTCCCCAAAATTAGCCATGTGCATTATCCTGCAATTAATAAAATTGTGAAAGAAACTTGTAAAGAGTATGGAGTAAATTACCGAGAATTCCCAACTGTACTTAGTGCAATTAAATCACACTTATCTCACTTAAAACAAGTTGGGCAGGCCGCTTAACAATCGCTAATCATAACACATAAAAATAACGCCACTTCATATTTTGAAGTGGCGTTTATATTTTAACCAAATTAGCGTTTATTTTATTACT
>JBFYQC010000233.1:0-4968 GCA_041302975.1 Bacteroidota bacterium | reverse complement strand
TTATATTTTTGATTTAGATAAAACTGGATTGTTGATTTTTGAAGAATTAAAACAAGCTGTAAAACGTGGCGTATCTGTTTTTGTAGTAGTTGATGCTTATGCCAGTGAGCAGATTACACCTCAAATATGTAGTTTATTTATCAACAATGGTATTTACATCAAAAGATTTTCGCCATTTAAAAACAAACGTGGTTTAGGTATTGGGCGCAGGTTACACCACAAATTGGTTTGGGTTGACGGGCACACTGCTTTAGTTGGAGGGATAAATATTGCTGATAAATATAGCGGTTATCATGGAGCAACACCTTGGTTAGATTTTGCGGTTAAAGTTGAAGGTCCTTTATGTAATGACATCAAAAAAACATGTGACGAGGTATTGCCAAATAAGTTACTAAAACAAGCTTATCGTAAATTACGCAAAATAGTTTTTGATGAAAATTTGCCGCATAAGTCGCGTATTAGGAAAAACGATTGGTTTAGGTCGCGTATAGAAATTTCGCGCAGTTACCGACAAGCATTCAGGCGTGCCAATAAATCAATAACCATTGTAGCCAGTTATTTTTTGCCTGGTAATAGGGTACGTAAATTAATTAGAAATGCATCGGCTCGCGGTGTTGATGTAACTGTAATTTTGGTTGGAAACAGTGATGTGCCACTTATTAAACCGGCAATGACATACTTATACGATTGGATGTTACGAAACAACATCACCATTTACGAATGGCGCAGTTCTATTTTACATGGTAAATTAGCTGTTGCCGATGGTTGGTGGACAACCGTTGGTTCCTATAACTTAAACGCATTAAGCGATTATGGAAGTTTGGAAGTAAATGTAGAAGTATATAATAAACAGTTTGCTGCCGATACCGAAAAATTTTTACAACATTATATTGAAACAGGCTGCGAGCAAGTAGAACGAGAACAACATGCCAAGGCTAAAAACTGGTTGGTGCAATTGGGTAGGTGGTGTAGTTATGTATTAATACGTATGGCGTTACGTATTTTATTTGGTTTGATGCAGGTGCGCAAACCCTCACATTTCTAATTCCTTTTTAAGTTGTTTGTCTAAAATAAAAGTACCAAAAGGGATAAAAGATGCAATGAATGCCCAGGCTAATTTGCCAAATTTCCAGCTTGCATTGATGGTAGCTTGTAACAAGGTAAACATGTAACCAACAAATAATGCCCCGTGTGCCCATCCCAGGTATTTAACAAAAAGTGGCATATCAAACAGGTATTTTAATGGCATGGCAACAAATAATAACAATACAAAGCTCCAGCCTTCTAATACGGCAACAATTCTAAAACGGTTTACTGATTTTTTTGCGTTGGTTTCCATAATTTATTTTGATGGCGAAAGTACATGAACTGTACCTAAAAAAAATGCCGAAATAAAACAATTTACTTCGGCATAGTATATTTTACTTTATGCTTACAACAATTGTTTGGTGTGTGCTTTGGTATCTACCTTTTCAATCACTTTTTCAATCTTCCCTTTTTCATCAATTACAAAAGTGCTGCGTAAAATGCCCATATATTTTTTACCATACATACTTTTTTCACCCCAAGCTCCAAAAGACTCTGCAATACTATGGTCTTCATCGGCCAGTAAGCTAAAAGGTAATTCATACTTTTCTATAAATTTAACATGCGATTTGGGGCTGTCAGGACTAACGCCCAAAATTTCGTATCCTTCTGCCTGAAAACGGTGGTAGTTGTCTCTTAAATCACAAGCCTCAGCAGTACAACCAGGTGTACTATCTTTCGGGTAAAAATAAAGTACCAGTTTTTTACCCTTGTAATCACCAAGTTTAATACTTTCTCCTTTTTCATTTATGCCTTTAAATGCAGGTGCTTTAGCGCCTTCTTGTAATAATGCCATATTGTATATGTTTATTTTAGTTACTTTTTAAAAATGATATCACCTTTCCAGCTGCTTGTGTTTTCTTTTTTATCAGTAACAATTATATGTAGTTCTTGTTTTTGGTTAAACGCAGTTTTTTCATCAAAATCGTATTGTAAAATGTCGTTTTTGGCATCGTAATCCAATAATATCCAAGAGCCGTTTAGGTATCCGTTATATGTACTTATTCCGCTAATATTATCCGTAATTTTGATTAATAGTTTGGTGGTATCACTTAATTCATTTTTTTTATTTAGTCCTATTACTTTTAATATAGGAGCTGTGGTATCTGCAATAACGGTGTAGGTGCCAAAATTACTTGTACTTAGGGTTACTTTTCCTTGTTTGTATTCGCCACCTGCAGCAGTTAAACCTCCATCTTTTTTAATAGATGCGAGTAGTAGTTTTGATGAGGGAACATTGGTTGTATCTACATCCAATGAAATGGTAATGGGTTTGTGTAAAGGAGTATTGGGTGTGTGTACTTGGTATGCTGCCGATAAAAGTCCTTTGATATTAGGTTTTGTTATTAAAACGCATGGATTTAATGTATCGTAAAGTGCACCCTCAGGAATAAAAATAGTGATACCATCTCGCTTCAGTGTTTGTTTGTTGTTAGGATACCATACCAAATCGTTGCAAGGTGTTTCGCTAAATGCAGTTTTGTTGTTTGATTTTACTTTGGCATAAAAAGTATGTGACCGGCCATCAAAGTCACCAACACAAAAATGAATAGTATGTGTTAGTGTGTCATTAATAACTACCTTGCCTTTATTACGCATGTATGGGTATACTTGAGCTTTGTTTCCATCATCTAAAAAACATTTTTGTATGCGGTAGCCATCACGTTTATACAAATCGTAATCAATGTGTGTGTTTATATATTTGGTTTCCGAAAAATTTACGCGGTCCATTCTAAATGAGAAACGCTTGATTTGGTTAAAGAAAAAATCAGCACAATAAATACTATATGTTTTGTTTTCGTTCACCAAATAATCATATGCTTCAATACCAAAACCATTTAGTCCTTTGGCTATTACTAACGTATCCAACAACAATGTTCCACTATCTGTTTTAATGCTGTTGTTTTCGTTAATAGCAATGTTATGTTGCACAATAGGGCGGTTGTTATTTAAAGCATATACTAACAAACGTTTTATAACAGGTTGAAACAAATCAACACCCGGAATGCCGAATAACTGCGGGTTAATGGGTTCTTCTTGTTTGGTATCTCTAATTTCAAAATGCAAATGAGGCCCAGTGCTTCCTCCGCTATTTCCACTCCATCCAATAATTTCGCCTTTTTTTACTTTAATTAAATTTCGCGCAGGGAAGTTATCCAATTCAAACTTTTGCTCTTGGTAATGCACAGATTTAATATGCGCAGCAATAGCACCTTCGTATTTAAGTAAATGACCATATACGCTGGTATAACCATTGGGATGATCAATATACACAGCCTTACCATACCCACCTGCAGATACTTTGATACGTGAAACATAACCATCAGCTACTGCATAAATAGGCAGACCTTCTTTTTCGTATGTACGTATGTCCATACCACTATGAAAATGGTTATCTCGCAACGAGCCAAATGGAGCACTCAGATATAAAGGAGTATCCATAGGAGATGTAAAATAGTTTAGTGGATAATACTGTGCTTGTGTATTAATAGTATTAACAAGTAATGCAATAAACAATAGGTATTTATTTTTCAAGCGGGTCATTATTGTTTAATTGAAATTAGTTGTTATAAATAAATTAATGAGTTTTAATTAATTTGAGTCCTATTGTTTTTTATATCATTTTATGTTGCATATCAACATCATCTTATCTTCAATAAAACCTTCTAGTTTATCGCCAACATTAACTTTACTAACCCCAGCAGGTGTACCGGTATAAATTAAATCGCCAACTTTTAATGTAAAATACTGCGATACAAAACTTACAATTTCTTCAAACTGAAATAACATTTGGTCGGTATTGCCTTTTTGTACCACTTCACCATTTTTCTTTAAGCTAAAGTTGATATTCGATAAATCTTTTCCTTCAATAGGTATAAAATCTCCTATAGGAGCAGAGCCATCAAAAGCTTTTGCTAATTCCCAAGGTAAACCTTTTTCTTTTAGTTTTGATTGCATATCGCGTGCAGTAAAATCAATGCCCAAACCAATTTCGTTAAAATAGTTTCTGGCAAATTTAGGTTGGATTTTTTTGCCCATTTTATTAATTTTTATTACCAATTCTACTTCATGGTGTATGTCGGTACTAAAATCCGGATGATAAAATGGTTCTCCATTTTTAAGTAAAGCCGTATCGGGCTTACTAAATATTACAGGATTTTCTGGAACTGCATTTCCTAACTCTTTGGCATGCTCGCTATAATTTCTACCTACGCAAAGTATTTTCATATCAGTGTAAAGTTGCTTATGTGGTTTTTATATGATGAAAAAAACTGCACTAACCATTAGGGTTGGTGCAGTTAAATGGGTTGTTTATTACAGCTTGTTAAGCTCTGCTTTAACAAACTCCATCAACGATTTTATATAAGCGGCACCGAAGTTAAATTCCACTCCCGCTGTTTTGTAAATTTCTCCAATAGGTTTGGTATAACCAAGGCTCAATGATTCTTTGTACTGCATAACAGCTTTTGCTTTATCTGTTAGGAAATTACGCCAAACCCCCAATGCACCAAGCTGTGCCATGCCGTATTCAATATAGTAAAATGGCACTTCAAACAAGTGTAGTTGTTTTTGCCAGGTGTATGCTTGTACATGCTCATATGTGCTCCAATCAACCATACCTGTTCCAAACTCTTTGCTTAATTCAATCCAGTAATTTTTACGTTCTTCGGCAGTGTGTTTTGGATGGGTGTAAATCCAATGCTGAAATTTATCAATGGTGGCAATCCATGGAAGAATCTTAATGATTCCCTCTAGGTGTTCTTCTTTAGCACGTTTAAATTCTTCTGGGGTGCGGTAAAATTCATCCTGACCATCATAGCTGATTAATTCCATACTCATACTTGCTAATTCAGCTACTTCGCTCGGACAGTTTTTAAATGC
>JBFYQC010000232.1:0-17522 GCA_041302975.1 Bacteroidota bacterium | reverse complement strand
CAATTTAGCATAGGCAGTGTAGTATTTTCCGTGGCTAATCAGCACAATTTTACCCATACCTGGAATCGAGAAAATAGATTTAACGGTTCCTTTAAAAATGCTTCTAACTTGGCTACCGGGTTGTGTTTGAATGTCAATACCATTATTATTAACCATAACCCCCTTAAGTGTAGGATGCGCATGTGTGCCAAACTTTTCAGCTAAAGTGCCACGTTCAACTGGCCATGGCAAGTTGTTTTTATTGCTTTCAAAATCGTTTGATAAACGTAGTGCTTCTGGTGTTAAATACATATCACCAACAGCTGTTTTAGGTTTTGTCGCTTCAGTGGTTTTAGGTTTTGTGCCACCAGTTGTTGTTTTAGGTTTGGCTGCTGCCTCACGTTTACGAGCTTCTTCTTCTTTTTTACGTGCCGCAGCAATTTCCTTTTGAATTAAATCAGCAATAGCATCATTTAATTTACGTGCGGCTCTCTCATTTTCAGCTAATGTTCTGCGCAGTTCTTTTTCGCGCTCTTGTAGTTTAACCAATACAGCACTTTCTTCTTTTTTATCAACTTCAAGCTCTATTCTCTCAGCTTCTTTTAACACGATGAGTCCTTGTTTTTCGCGCTTTGCCGCAATAATCTCATTTAGTTCTTGTATAATTTGTTGCTGTGTATGTTGTATTAATTCTGCTTGATGCTTGCGGTAATCACCTAACTGATTAAGATATTGTATCCGTTTAATGGCTTGGTTAAAACTTTGTGCAGCAAAAATAAACATTACCTTATCATAAACATTACGTTGTTTATAAGCACCTAGAAGGCTTTTTCCATAATCTTGTTTAAGGCGTGTTATATCATCACGAAGATTATTAATTACTAATTGTTGCTCAATAATTTGTTTTTCAAGCATGGCAATCTCATCAGCCACTGTATTAATAACTTTTTCGCGGTTTTCTATTTGTCGACTAATTACTTGTAAATCGGCAAGTGTTTTATTTTGTTTTTTGCGCGTATCTTCTAAAACCTTTTTGGTTTCCTGTATTTTTTTTACCAGCTCCTTACGCTGATTTTCTAAGGTTTTACGTTGGTTAGCATAGTTTCCTTGTTGGCCGTTTACACAAACTACCAATAGGCTTAAAATAAGTAAAAAAAATGTTTTATGGTTTAACCACTTCATAACCCGATGGAACTGTAAATTGTGTTTCGCGCTTTTTAGTAAACACAAAGTTGCTCAGTTCAAAGGTACATTCTATATTTTTTTCTGCCCGTATGTTAATATTCAAAGTACTTGGGTACATATTTTGGTCAAAAGTAGCGTAAGTAGGGTAAGTGATATTAAGCTGGCGAGATTGGTTTTGTTCTGCTATTAAAGTGCGGTTTACCTTGTAGTTAGTGTTGTAAAAGGTGGTTTGCTTTTGTGTATTTATTAGGGTTGAAACAGACAATGCACCCAAAATAGTATCCACTACACTTTTTTGTACACTATTGTTAAAAATGGTATTTCCCCCAATAAGATTTTGAAGATTATTGAGTTTTAAAGGTACATTACTCAAGCGTTGTATATAATTAAAATCGGCAACAATGTATTTGCGATGAAGCCTATCTAGAATTTTAACACTGTCTTGGGTTATCATAACTCTAGCTACTTCAATTCCTAAAACCGCAGTAACGCTCATCCATATGTACTGGTCTTTTTCCATTATCAGGTTAACATCTAATTCAACCTTCTGTTTATCATCTTTATAATTGACTTTAGCTCGGCTTTGGTAAAAAGAAAAGTTGTTGATGTTTGCGTCAATGGTATTTAGCAGAACTTCTGTTGGGTTAGGTCCTTCTTGAAGTAATTTAGTTTCTAAGGGCTTTGTTGGCGCTATTTTCTTGCTTTTACAGCTATTAGTAGCCCCAATTAATAGTACACAATAAAATATCCAAAACAGCTTTTTACTCATACCACTTTTTGTCTTTAATTTTTTTGTTAATCAAAGTGTTTTCAACACCCATGTCTCGTGCTTTAATCCATTGTTCAATTGCATTACTAATATCACCTAAATGGTACAATACATCACCGTAATGGTCTAAAACCTCAGCATTTTTGGGAGCCAATTCTATTGATTTTTCTATTTGAGTTTTTGCTTCATTATACTTTTTCTGCACAAATAAAATCCAGCCATAGGTATCATAGTATGATGCGTTTTGGGCATCAAGCTCTATGGTACGTAAACTCATTTCTGCCGCCCTCTCTAGGTTTGTTTTACGCAAACTTAAAAAGTAGGCATAGTTGTTTAATGCATAAGTATTGTTTCTATCTATTTTTAATGCAGCTTCAAATGCGCTATCGCTGGTGTTGTATTGTTTTAAGAAGTGTGCTGCATCTCCAATCGATACGTACAATTGTATTTGAATAGCGGATTGTCCATCGCTCAGTTCTAATCCTCTTCGGGCCATTTCAATTGCCCCCTGATATAATTTTAGTTGTTGTGCCGCAAAAGTGTAATACGCATAAAAGAGTGCCTCATTAGGAAAGAGCTCAATGGCACGTTCGCAATCTTTCATCATTTGTTGGTTATCGCGCAGTTCGCTGCTACAAATCACCATTTGTCGCCAAATGCTGTAATTTCCTGGTTCTATTATTGCTGCCTTTTCATATTGTTCGTGTGCTTCTTTGTATTTTGTGTCTTGTGTATATAGGTCACCTAGAAGCATCCAGGCTGCTGCTTCATCAGCATTGCTTTGTGTTAAGGCATTAGCCAATTGGAAGTTTTTATTTTTTTGTTCGTCACCAAATTGGTTGCTTGATATTACTTCAATACAAGTACGCAATTTCGATTTTACATCCAGGGTATTACTTTTTGCAGCAGCCAAGGTGTAGTTAAACCACTCTGTATAATTTTTTTTGTTTCTGTAATCATCGGCTAACGCAAGCAACGCGTATCCGTTATCAGGTTCAATGCTTAATATTTTACGGTAAAGTTCGTTTGCTTTTTCTTCTTTTCCGTTAGATAGGTAAATATCAGCTAGCTGTCCGATATAACGCGTGTTTTGGGGATAAGCAGTGGTTAGTTTTTCTGCCTCTTTAATGGCTTTATCAACTTTGTTTTGAGCAAGGAAAATACTCTGTTTTTGTTTTACAATGTCTTCATTCAATCCAATTACTTTTTCAGCTTCGGTAAGTAATTTCAATGCCTTATCAAGTTCACGTGCCATTACATACATGTATGTAGCATCGTACAGTGACGCCAACGATTTAGGCTCTTTGCGATAAATTGCAGAGTATAAATCTCCGGCTTTTTTATATTGTTTTTGTGATTTGTAAACTTCCCCCAAAAGCTTGTTAAACCAAGGGTTTTCTGGTTCTAACTTGGTTGCTTTAAGGGCGTACGTTTCCGCATCAACTAGCAAACTTTTTTGTAAGTAAATTTGAGCAGTTAAATAATTCAACGCGCCATTTTCGGCATCCAAGGCCGCAGCTTGTTTAATCTCCTTCAGAGCTTCATCAGGTTGTTTAACCATCAAAAACTTATTGGCATTAATAAAATGTTGATCAAATTTTATCCGTTGTTCTTCGGTTAATTTGGAGTTACCCTTTTGCGCATAAATAATTTGTGTTGATGCTATTAACATCAATACAAACAAAAAAAGTACGCTTTTGATGTGTTTATATAACTGTTGTGTAATCGCCAATGCTTAGGTCTTTTTGTTCGCCTTGATATACAACGTGGCTTCCCAACATGGCATTGTTTATCACGGCATTTTTAATTTTGGTATTGTTTTGAATGATGCAGTTTTCAACCACACTTTTTTCAATAACACAACCTTCGCCAATAGATGCGTATGGGCCAACAACAGCGTTTTTAATTACCACATTTTTCCCAATTAAACTTGGTTGTATAATTTGTGAATTAACAATATTTGCTGAATCATCAACCATTTTTATACCATCATCATGCATGTGTTGCAACACACGTGAGTTGGTATAAACGGTAGAATTTTTATTACCGCAATCTAACCACTCTTGAACTTTGCCAGGCTCAAACTTTAAGCCTTTTGATTTCATGTTTTCAAGCGCATTGGTTAGTTGGTATTCTCCTTTTTCTTTAATGTCGTTATCTAATAAATATTGTAACTCGTTGCGCAAGTTGGCACCATCGGCAAAGTAGTATATGCCAATAATAGCGAGGTCGCTAACAAACGTTGTAGGCTTTTCTACAAAATCGGTAATCACACCATTTGTATCCAATTTTACTACACCAAACTGACTTGGATCTTCTATTTGTTGAACCCAAATAATACCATCTTTGGTGCGGTCAAGTTTAAATCCGGCTTTAAATAAGGTATCGGCAAATACTATCAAAACATTACCGTCTAAAGCTTCTTTGGCGCACATAATAGCATGTGCAGTTCCTAATGCTTCAGTTTGATAATGTATGGTTCCTTTTGCTCCTAATTGGGCTGCAACTTCAATCAGTTTATCTTCAACTGCTTTCCCAAAACTTGGGTGAATTATGTAGGCAACTTCCTCAATTCCTTCGCCACAAACATCTTTAAGGTCTTCGATAATTTTTTGTACAATGGGTTTTCCTGCAACAGGAATTAATGGTTTTGGAACAGTTAGGGTATGAGGCCTCATTCTTTTGCCCATACCGGCCATAGGAACTATTATTTTCATTTCGTTTTATTGTTAGCAGTTATTGCTGCTTTATAGTTAAGGTTTACAATTTATTTTCCTGTACTACCGTATCCGCCTGCTCCGCGGGCTGTATCCCCAAGTTGCTCAACAACCTTCCAACTTGCAGTTTCGTGTTTGGTAATAATCATTTGTGCAATACGTTCACCGTGTTTTATTTCAAAAGCCTCGTTACCCAAGTTAATCAATAACACTTTAATTTCTCCTCTGTAATCTGCATCAATAGTTCCGGGCGAATTAAGCACTGTAATGCCATGTTTAAATGCTAATCCACTTCTTGGCCTTATTTGTGCCTCAAAACCAATAGGTAATTCCATAAACAAACCGGTTGGTATTATTGTACGTTGCATAGGTGCAAGTGTTACCGTTTCGGGTAAGTTTGCCCGCAAGTCCATACCCGCTGCATGAGCTGTTTCGTATGATGGTAGCGGATGCTCTGATTTGTTGATGATATTAATTTGCATAGCTAATAACCGCACGAAAATAGCGTTTTTATTTAAAAATGGTATTACCCTTTTATGTGGCTGATTACTTGTTGGTTGATGGTTTTTCGAACAGGCGTAAAAGAATTTGGATAAGGTATTTTCAAATTGGGGTTGTACCTCTTCCCAAGGTTCGGAAACGCCTAACTGTTGTCTTGAAACAAATGTTTACATTCAGCGATGCCTTTGAGAATATAAATAAATAGAGCTAAAAAGTTAGCAAAAAATTCATGGCCTATGATGATTTTACTACAATCTACAGTGCCTATTTTTGCTGCGTTATCCAAGCAGCTAGGCTTTGGGATTGCTTTCTATATCCAAACCACAAACATTAACCTTGATTGTTACATAATACTATCATAGGTCGTGTAAAGTCATTCTAAGATTATTCATTAATCATATATGGGGCTGTTAAATGAAACCCCGATAAAAACAAAACCGTGAACCACTTTTCGTGATTCACGGTTTTATAAAAGATTATCAACGATATACTATTTATTAATAGCAGCAGTCATTTCTTCGCTTTCTGGTTTAACTGATGAAGGGAAATATGCTTGTAAATTGCCTTGCTCATCAATTAAAAACTTGTTGAAATTCCATTTAACTTCGTAGTCGCCAACGTTGTTGTTACTTTTTTGGCACAACCACTGGTACACCGGGTGTTGGCTTTTGCCCTTCACATTAATTTTTTCGGTTAACGGAAAAGTAACGCCAAAGTTCTTTTTGCAAAAGGTGCTAATTTCTTCTTCTGTTCCTGATTCTTGCCCGCCAAATTGGTTACACGGAAAACCAATTACCACCAATTTGCCTTTGTACTTTTCGCTTAGCTTTTGCAAACCATCATATTGTTTGGTGTAACCACAAGCCGAAGCCGTGTTAACACATAATATTTTTTTGCCTTTGTAATCAGCAAAATTAATGTTGCCTTTACCATCAAGTGTTTTAATTTTTAATTCGTAAAACGATTTTCCCATTGGGGCGTGTGTTACATTTTTGGTTTTAAAAATAAAGCTATAAGCCAACATGCCTAAAGCAGTGATTGACGACAGAATTAGTATTTTCTTTTTCATATTCATAAACTCAATATTGCTTGTTTTACATCTTCCATTTGCCATTGTGGTGTTGATGTGGCTCCACAAATTCCGATGGTGTCACCTTCCTCAAACCAACTTTTATCTAACTCTTCTTTGCTACTTACAAAAAAGGTATTTGAGTTTTCTTCTTTGCATACATCATGCAAAACTTTTCCATTTGAAGATTTTTTACCGGCCACAAACACCACTTTATCATAACGTTTGGCAAATTTACGCAACTCACCGTCACGATTACTTACTTGGCGGCAAAGTGTGTCATTAAAATCAACTTCAACCCCCTTGCTTTCTAATAACCCTTTTAATGCGTAAAGGTTTTTGGTGCTTTTGGTAGTTTGACTAAATAATTGAACTTTTTTAGGCAAAGTATGTTGCTCCAACTCCTCAAATTTTTCTATAACAATAGCGTCCCCGCTTGTTTGCCCTTTTAGTCCATCAACTTCTGCATGACCATGTTTACCATAAATAATAATTTGTTCATCATCATTATAGGCTTCTCGAACGCGGTTTTGAAGCTTTAAAACAACCGGACAACTGGCATCTACTAACTCTATATTATTATCTAAAGCCAACTTGTATGTTTCAGGCGGTTCGCCATGCGCGCGTATTAAAACGCGTTCGTTCGTTAAAGTTTTTAAGGTTTCGTGATTAATTATTTTTAAACCCTTCTTTTGCAAGCGTTCAACTTCTTCGTCATTATGAACAATATCGCCTAGGCAATATAATTCACCGGTTTCGTCTAATATTTCTTCAGCCATATGGATGGCGTAAACTACACCAAAACAAAAGCCTGAATTGTTGTCTATTTCTACGTTTACATTCATAGCGGATACAAAATTAACCATTTAAACCACATAATTGTTTGCCCATTGTAAAACGTTTTGGGCAAACTGGTGTTAACTTTGCATGGCTAACATGACAGAAGAAAAAGAATTTGAAAGTTACAGTGGTCCCGCATCCTTATCTCCAATACCTTTAAGTGTTGGTTCTGTGCCCATTAAGCCAGAGGATAAGGGTAAAATAAGAGCAAATGCTGTAGAGGCCATGCACCACTACGCACAACAAGAAATGGATATGTTGCGCAAACAAGCTGATTTAATTTTGCAGCAAGTACGCGAAATAGAAGACAGGCTAAAAATTTCTGAGCAAATCTATCAATCTGAAATGCGTTTTACTCCAGTAGTTAATCAAATCTATCATTTGTATGAAAAAGGGGATCATTTTGCCATTTCGCTTATTGCGCCAAACGAGTGGGGCAGAAGTAAAACGGTAATGAAACATGTGGCCACGATACGTTTACTTGGCGATCACAGTTGGCAGGTAATTAATAAAAGCAGTAATAATCAGTAAACGCTATTGTTTTTCACGTATCAAGGTAATGGTTCCGTTTTCTTTACGTTGGTAACCGTTGGCTTTTTTAATGGTAATAACATAATAATAAACACCCTGCGGAATATTTTCTCCACCTTGATTTTTTCCATCCCAGCACCAACTTCCGTCTGTATTTTCGTAAACAGGAGTTCCCCATCGGTTATAAATTAAAATGTGATATTGGTCGCATTTTTGGTTCACACCTGTAACTTGGTAGCAATCATTAATACCATCATCATTTGGTGTAAAAACGTTCGGTATTGTAATTTGTTGAGCACTATCGCCATCTATAAAATAAGTATTCTCGGCAGTATCTGCACAAAACGTACTTGGACTAAAAATAAGTTGAACCTTGTATGTTCCAGTAACTGCGTATTGGTGTCGTGGACTGAATTCTGTGCTGCTATCTCTATCGCCAAAATACCATACCAAAGGAACGGTATTGCTGTTGCTTAAATTTTTAAATATTACATCAAGCGAACAACTATCGCGTTGCATCACAAAATCTGCCGCAGCACTTAAATTTATGGTAATTTTTTTCTCAATTGTATCGCGTACTTTACACGTGTTGCTATCTATAACAATTAACCTAATGTTATAATTGCCAGCTACTTTTAGCGTATCGCTAAAAGCAGTATCGCTTGTGCTTATTAAAACATTATTTACATACCAAAAAAACTGTTGGCCATTGTTGCTTGTATTGCTTGCTTTAAAGTATGAAGGCGCACAAACTATAGTATCTGTAACCATAAAATCTGCCTTTAAAATATGGCTGTTCATTTTATAGGTTAGGGTTGATGTTGCCGTATCTGCACAAGGTGTGTTCGGGTTGGTAATTAATGTAATCTGGTAAGTGCTATCTGCCGCATACACATGTGTGGGGTTTGTTTGGGTTGATGTTTGTCCATCACCAAAATCCCATAAATAATTAATTGGTGTTTGACTATTGCTGCTTGATTGATTGGTGAGAATTATTAGATTAGAGCAACTGTCTTTTTTAGCAGTGAAAGCTGCAACAGCAGCCGGGTGTGCTGTAAAACTTCTTGAAACAGTATCGTACATATTACATGTAAATGGATTGTATACAACCAACATTAAATCGTAATTTCCACTTTGAGTAATGGTATCAATAAAGTTATTGTTCATACTATCGGCAAAACTTTGGTTTAAGTACCAATAACTTTTAGTTGGGTTTATGCTATTGTTGTTAGCATTAACAATTATGGGCTCGCAAATAGGTTGTGGTGTAATATCAAACCTAGCCAATAAAACCTTATTATTGGCATCAACTCTTATTTGTTTTGATGTGTTGCGCACACAAGGGAAACCGCTGTTAGTTGTAAGTGTAACTGTATACCAACCGGTATCTGTATATTGGTGCACAGGGTTTGTGTGGGTTGATAATAAACCATCGCCAAAATCCCATAAATAAGTTATGGTATCTCCGGTTTGAATACTGGTGGTATTGGTAAACATAACCCTTAAAGAACAACTGTCTAACTCTTCAGTAAATACTGGAAAACGCTCACTTAGTACAGCAAACTTTCTTTCTAAGGTATCAAACACTTGGCAAGTTGTAGTATCTCTCACCACAAGCTTTATATTGTATACACCTGCATCAACAATTGTATCAAAACCCATGTTTTGTTGCGAGACCAATTGGTTGTTTACATACCAATAAAACTGTTGACCATTTTCGCTGTTGTTCCTTATTTCAATAATGTTTGGTGCACACCTCAACGAATCAAGCGGTAAAAAAGAGGCACTTAAATTACGGCCTAGTCTGCTGTAGTTTAAAGTGTATGAAGCGGTGTCGGCACAATAACTTCTAGGGTCTGTAATTAATTGAATGTTATATTCGCCATTGCTGCTGTAAAAATGCACTGGATTCATGAGTGTGCTTGTATCGCCATCTCCAAAGTACCAAATGTACGGAACCGGTTGTCCATTGCCACTTGTACTTTGGTTAAACATAAAAACTGCTGGCCCACAACTGTCTTGTATTACTGCAACTTTTGCGTCTGATGAATTTTGTACAGTAAACGTTTTTATTATAGAGTCCTCCTGATTACAAGCCAACGCGTTTTGAACTTTTAGTTTAACCGTGTATGTTCCCAAACTGTTGAACGAGTCGGTATAATTTACACCACTATCAACCAATACATTGTTTATGTACCAATAATTTTTGGCGGCATTATGCGAGTTATTAATAAACTGCATGCGTTTGCTTCCACAACCGTTTCGAGGCTCAATTTTAAAATCCGCTGTTAATACATTTCCTTGCCTGAAATCAAATTTAAATGTGGCGTTGCTACACCTTGGACTTTTGTTGGTTGGTGAATAGCTTCCTGGTGTTGTGGGAAATGTTCCCGAAACCCCATCATTACAACTTGCACAAACCGATTGGTACATGATTCCTCTTTTATCAAAACGACTTGTTCCACCATCTACATGGTCGGCTCCAAATAATTCGCCAAAAAAGGTAGCGT
The DNA here is from genome assembly GCA_041302975.1 of Bacteroidota bacterium. GTDB lineage: Bacteria > Bacteroidota > Bacteroidia > UKL13-3 > UKL13-3 > UBA6183. The sequence continues at coordinate 7,421 of JBFYQC010000232.1, read as the reverse complement.
AGTTCAAACTATCGGCATTTGGACTCAGTACAAACAAATAAAAATCGCTTCCATCTGTATTGGTTTGAAAGGCATTTGCTGTGAAAGGCATTCCGTTTGTGCTACTTGCAAAGCCTGCAGGGTTTAAAGCCCTGTACCTTGATTGAAAGTTTACTACCCCGGCCCACACAGAACCATAAATCCTGCCACACACATCAACCATAAAAGCACTTGGCGATAAGGCGTTATTAGCTGTTCCGTTTCCTAATTGAGTAGCGAAAATTATAGTAGCTAAATCTGAGGAAAATTTGCTTATAAATAAACCGCCTCTGCTGTTGTAATATGTACCGGGGGTAACCAAAATGCTGTCGTAGGTTTGGCCCATAATTAATACATTTTGTGCTTGGTCTAACTTAACAAAATGTGCTTGATCATAGCTGTTGCTGCCCCAATAGCGCAAACCTAAAACAACAGTAAATGATGCACTTAGTTTTGCAACAAAAGCATCGCTAATTCCACCACGATAGCCTGGACCGCTTGTTGTCGTAAATCCCAAACTTTGTGTACCTCCGGCAATGGCTATATCCCCATTCGGATATACATCTAACGAGTATAAAGCATCATGTTTTTCTCGTCCAAAATATGTGCAGTTTTTTACTTGTGTAAGTGCAGCATCTAATTTAAAAATTACGCCATCTTGTAGTCCATTTTTTGTAGGTTGAATAGCGCCTATGCTTACTGGTAAATTGGTTGATGTGGTTGATGAAACCAATACTACATCGCCTGCTGGTGTAAGCTGTATTTCGCCTCTAAATTCGTCAGAGTAATTCATGCGCAGGGTGTCGGCAATGTTAATTCCATCAATACCATTACCACCTAAATAAGTACTGCCAACCAATGCACCACCGCTTGCTGTAAATCGGGTAACGGTAATGTCAAACGAATCGGATTTGTTTTTGTAGGCACCATTAAAACTCACTGGAAAATTAGCAGACAAGGTTACACCTAAAACTAAAAGTTGTTCGTTGGCATCGGCAACTAAACTCAACGGATAATCGTTTTTATCGCCACCTAAATAAGTAGCGTAAATTAATGCTGTTCCATCGTTGTTATATTTGCTAACGGCAATATCGCACGGAAATCCGTTTTGTGGCCAACTGCCAGCACCGCCCCCCCAAATCGTTTGAAAAGCACCTATTGTAGTAGGATATCTGCCGTTAGGAAAATCTGTTGGATTACGTGCAATGCCTGCCGTGTATAAATTACCGCTGTTATCATAGGTGGCGGTGTGACCAAAATTATCAACGCTGCTGCCGCTGTAAGTACTAAATATTAATTCAGGATCAATAGTTAATTCGTAGTCTGGGTTGTAATCACCCAGCAAAAACGAAACGGTATTTTCTTTTAAAATAAAAGCACACGTTACTGCTTGCTTAACACCATTTATGGTTTGATAGGCATAAGGTTTACTCTCAATAAACTCGTTAACACTTGTTTTTATAATCAGGTTGCCATTTTGTAACTTAACTTTATTGGCCCCTAGGTATTTCATTTTTATTTGTTGGGTTGATTTTTTTGGCGACACCACAAAGTCGTATTTTAAAGCACCATGATTATTGGTATATACATGCAAAGCCACTCCTGGATAAAGTTGTGGGTTGATGATTTTTTGGAAAGCAGGCACTTCACCTTTCCATAACTCGGGGTTATTTCCATTAAAAAAGTTGTAGTAATGTGGTAGCTTTTCTTGACCCCACATTTGGTTTGTTAAAGCATTTTCAAACTCAACCCTAACTGCATGCCTATTTATGGTTTGCGCTTTAAATAAATGTGGGTTAAGGCTATGACTAAAATAATTGGCTACGTCTTGTTCCCGCTCAAAAAAGTACTGAAAAGCTGTTGGCTCAACAAATACTTGTGCTCCTTTTAAGTTAATTAAATACTGTGAAGAGTTGAGCCACTGACCTTTATTGGCAATAAAACCGGTGTTTGATTTTGGCACAGCGGTTTCTTCGTGCCCAAAAGCCCGTACATGATGCAGTAATGCCCACAGCAGTAAAATACTGTACAAAAAATTATTTTTTAACAAAATAACGGACAAGAAGTGGTGTGCTAAGTTAGATAAATAATGCATTATTTGCGTTGCATAAAGAATTTTTTAACTTTTAATCATGCCCTTGCAACCTCGGGCAGCTATTATTCATCTGAAAAAGTAACCGGTAAAAACGTGAATAAACAAAACGAACATGAACTTATACAGGAATGTTTGAATGGCAATAGGTTAGCTCAGAAAAAACTCTATGAAACCTATTCTAGAACAATGTATGGTTTATGCTTGCGTTACAGCAGTAATGCCGATGAAGCGAAAGATATTTTGCAAGATGGGTTCGTTAAGGTTTTTACTAAAATGGAGCAGTTTAGCTTCGCAGGTTCTTTTGAAGGCTGGATGAAACGTATTTTTGTGAATACCGCATTAGAGTTTTATCGGGTTAACAAAATACACATGTACCATAGTGATGTTGATGCTGCTTATGATCAAGCCCACAACGATTTTACGGTGGAACGCATGAGCCAAAAAGAAATATTATTGGCCATGAATAACTTGCCACCTGGTTATCGTGCAGTTTTAAACCTTTTTATTGTGGAAGGTTATGGCCATGCAGAAATTGGTGAAATGTTAGGCATAAGCGAAGGAACTTCAAAATCGCAGTTAAGTAGAGCTCGGGTGCAGTTGCAAGAGGCGCTAGAAAGAATGAAAAAGAAAAGTTAATTAGATGAATAATAAAATAAAAATAGATGATTTGCTTAAGCAGGAAATGGGACGTTTATCCCCCGAACCTCCTGTAGATTTGTGGCAAAACATTAGCAGCCAATTGCCTGGTGTTGCTACAACATCATCTACTACCACTGCAGCGGCTAAAATCGTTTTTGGTATTTCCGTAAAATCGGCAGTTATTGCTTTGGCAACGATTGCTGCGGGTGCTGTTGGATTCGTAATGTATACATCATCTAATAACATACCATTACATAATAAAGACAATTCGAACATCGTCATAAGTGAAACTGCGCCTGAGTTAAAAATCGAAAACCGAAATCAAGTTGTTGAGGAAACAAACTCAATTGAACAATCGGTAAATCTGACAAAAAACACGAAGTCAACATCAAATTCAAAGGGATCTAAATCCCAACATAGAATCAGAGCTTGTGGCGACATCCCTGATGAAGAAACACCTGTTGATTATCCTGCTCCAACATCAACCCAAAACCATAATGATGAGGTGCAAAACCAAGAAACAATAGCTGTAAACACAGAGCAGCAACATATTCCAATAGGCACCGAAAAATTACAACAAGAAAATAAGCAAGCGCCTAATTCTTTATCAACACAAATCTCGTCAAGTGAAGAGTTTTTGAAGCCAAACATTCCAAACGTGTTTACACCAAACAACGATGGATATAATGATGAATATGTAATAACCATTGAGAACGAGGTGTTGTACGATTTAAAAATTACTGATGCTAAAGGCAATGTAGTTTTTGAAAGCATGGATAAAAATAAACGTTGGAACGGCACTAGCCAAAAGAGTGGAGATGTTTGTGAGCCAGGTATTTATGTTATGGCATTTAGGTACCAACTAAGCAGAATGAAAGAGCCCAAAATAGAGAAGGGCTTCATACTCTTAAAATTATAGTTTGAAATTTTAAATTTAAATATATATGTTAGCGTATTATTACCAATTAAAAATCAAACCCAATAAGCCTGCTGATGCCGGCTTTTTGTGGCTAACAAAACATCAACCAAGTACAATGAGAAAACAAGTACTAAAAATCTATTTGTTGCTTTTACTGTCGCTGTTAGGCTTTAAGTCTGCTTATGCACAGTCGTTGGCTCTTACACTATCTTCCCCAACCATCTGTTTGGGCGATCAGCTTAGTATTGATGCTGCACTTACCGGTCTTCCGGGTGGTGTAACTGCTACTAACTGTACGTTCGATTACAACAATGACGGAACGATAGAAACTACCATTCCTAATAGTGGTCCTAACTACAATACGCAGTACCTTTATCCTGCTCCAGGCAACTATATTATTAAGGTAGAAGTAAATTTAAGTAATGGAGGAAAAGTTTCGCAAACTATTCCAATTATTGTTTATCGTTTACCTATTGCAGGTGCTATTGTAAACGGCCAAGCAGTGCAATGTTTTAGAGGCAACTTAGTTACTTTAACCAATGCTTCTGTTAAAACAGATAACCGCATATATCGTACTGAGATTATTTGGGGTGATGGTAATATTGATGTTTATCCATTTCCTGTAACCGGCCAAGCGTATTCGCATTCTTTTAATGCAAACGGACAGTTTAACATAACAGTTAAGGTAGTTGACAGTGTTGGTTGTTCAAAAGATACGACCTATACAGGTATGCTTACTATTAAGGCTAATATTACGCCTTCCTTCGTTGTTTTGGGCCCTCCGGGTTGTTTTTGTACGCCATTTATGTTGCAAAACACAACCACACAAGTTCCATTTAGCGAAGTAAATAGCTATACTTGGGATTTTGGAGATGGTCAAACATTCACACGTAGTCGTCCATGGAGTTTACCACAAGATCAATACAACTACGATACTGTTTGGCATAACTACTGTAAGAATGGTACTTTTTTACCTATGTTAACCATTGAAGATGTAACTGGTTGTATTGACAGCTTCCGTATGACTGCCGCAATGACTGCTAACAAACCAAGGAACATTGTGGTTAAATTAAATCCAACTCCATATCTAAGTATTCCAGATACTTCCTTAAGACTAAGACGCGATTCCGTTTGTTACGACAGAGAGGGTTTAAAAACACTAACGTTTGTGCAAACACCAAATCCGGAAATTAACCCAGGTAATGGAGAATTATTATGGAATTTCGGAGATCCACCGTCACAGCAAGACAACTTTAACAACAGCTCTTGGAATCCGCCACATACCTTTATGCGTGGTCTTGGGGCTTATAACGTAAATTTATTGGTTTGGCCACTTCAACCAAATCCAAGTTGTAGAAAAGATACCACAATAGTTGTGGAGGTATTAGGTCCGCGTGCTCGAATTGAAGATCCGCAAAATCAAATTACGCTCAATCCAACTGAACAAAACCAATGTAATCCAAACGCATCAGGCTATTATAATGTAGTTAACTTTGTAAACACAGAGCAACGTTACAAATCAGAGCATGTTTTCAGACGTTGGGATTTTGGTGATGATGCAGCTCCTCAATGTACATCTTACCTTGTTCCTAAACCGGGTTATCCACCTCCAGGTGGCTGGGCTACCGCTCAAGATCAATACAATTTTAGTGATGGTTATTGGCGTCAAGATGGTAAAGTTTTTGAAGGAAGACGTTTAGATTGTCGTTATTCTGCAGATACCTTACCTGTTCACCGCTACACAAGTTGGGATGTGATATACAGATGGTATCGTTATGGTCATGACTTTATGCCATGGAATCCTCAACAATATTCTACAAATCCTGCTGATACGCTTCCTACTGCAAATCCAAGAAAAACGCTTGTGCATCCAGCAGATACTCAATGGTGGGGTAAGCCAGTTTATTTAAACCCACAAACTGGTGTTTGGAGCTTAACGCAAGGCAATGGTCCTGCTCCTTATGGTCTATGGCCAAGGATAGATACAGTAGATTCTTTTGATGAAAATGGTCAACCTAATCAACAAGATTTAAGACCGTTTAATAGATTTACTTTACAAAACGGTGCACCAGATCCAGTTGCAGGATTTTGGGGTAATACCAAACGTGGTGGATACGGATTTTTCCCTAAAGGATTTATTGTTGATCCGTTAAATGATACGATGGAAGCCAAATACACTTCTCTTCAAGGGGAGTTCATGAGACACAACTATGAAACAATGGTTGATCCTTCAAGAACACTTTATCGTTATTTATTTGATAAGGCTGTTCAAAGATGTTATAACGTTGAGCAGTTTGTGCAAGACACAATGAATAACGTAGGTAATAAAACATACATTGTTGTAGATGATTTTATTAAACTAGATTCATTAGATTGCAAAGACGATGATCAAGTTCAACTTAAATTAATGCGCCCAGATGCTACAGGTCTTGGTATGCGAGGCAAAGAATGTCCGGGTAGTTATGTTCAGAACGACCAAGCGGGTATTCAGTTTATGTTAGGAGCTGTTGATAATACATTAGGTCAATATCCAGGTATCAGCCCAGATTGTGGGGCAGCTTGGATTAGAATGAATTTAGATTCAATGGCTGATAGAAGAGATGCAACTCCTTGTGCTTTAGATGGATTTATTAACTATACTGGAGCTACTGGACCTGCACCTCAAGCTGGTGGTACAATTTCAAACACACCGGGTGGGTTAATTTACCCTCCATTCTCTTTGCAACCTGATTATAACCAATATTTCATGCCTCCTAATAGGTGGAATGCTCCTGGTGGAACAAACTTCTGGTACCATTACGGCTCGAATGTTAACCCTCTTCAGGTAACCCAAAGTGGTATTACATTATTCCCTCCTGCTAACCCAACTGGTGATATTACTATTGGTTTAATTATTGGTACTGGTGATCCTAATAATCCTTGTATTTCTGATACAGTATGGTATCATAATTTTTTAAATATCACGGATATGGACGGACGTTTTTACGTTGATCCAGTTTATGATCCGTTAACCAATTTACCTACAAATGGTGCTTGTAAATATTACTGTAAAAATGCCGTAGTAAATTTTGTTTATCTTGATAGTGTTCAATCATATATACACAGCAGTACAATTAGCTGGGGAGATAACTCTGTTACTGTAGATAGTTTTTATTATAGCCCAAAACCAGGGTTAACAGATGGGTATTTTGTTAACGGATTCCGTAGGGTGCGTTACAACTTCTACTTTGGTGTATGTGGCGAAAAAACTACAGGTGATTTAATGGATAGTATTCCATTCCCTAATGGACTTCCTGGAGTGAACGTAACTAATCGTTACATAGATAACTATACTATGCGTATTTATGATGTAGGTACTAATCCTAATGGATCTCTTCGCTACATTGGTCGAGTTACTACTAATGATTCTACAATTTGGGAAGAGTGTTTAAAAAGGTTTACTGTAGCAGACGTTGATACCATTAAAGTATTCTATAGAACGGAGGTAATGGATGAAGCAAAAATGCTTTTACCTGTGAAACACCAATATTGGTCGAGTTCTTATGAAGACGATTGTAAACGCGAGGGCTCTGCACCAAGACCGGTAAGTCATAAGTTAATGAGTACTAAGGATTGTAAAGCAGAATATACTGATAATAAGCTTTTGGTTCGTGGTGTAATCGATTCTGTGATGACACGCGATGCTAAAGGAAATTTTGATGATGTATTTTGTAAAAATGAACCCGTTCATTTTTACGATTCAATACGTTA